>JBIJDQ010000388.1:0-3333 GCA_044344025.1 Rhodoferax sp. | reverse complement strand
TGGGGTTGTTACGTCCCGAGTTAATTCCGACAGACGATCCCAAGCTATATGAGGTCGAATATTGCGTGATGTCCCGGAGTAATTTCGGTGGTGCAAACACCGTACCGGAAGTGGGATGACGTGGGCAAAGGGATAAACACAAACGCCGCCAGGGCTGAATCTGGCGGCGTTTGTGCGTTGGACATGAACGCTGTTCAGTTGGAGAAATCCCCCAAGTCGAGTTCCGGTGAATCCTGCCCAATGGACTGATAGAAGCGTTCGAGCTGGTCTGCGTAGTGGTCCTCAAAGATATCCAGGGCCAGATGCAGGAAGTCCTGGATCTGAATGACGGCCTCATCACTGAGGATAGGCATCTTGATCTGTTTGGCGCGGCGTGTCATTGCAGCTCCGCGATGGCTTGTTGCAGGAGCTCATCGGGCAAGTGGTTCAACCCTTTGGGAGTTGCCAGTCGCATAGCGGTGCACAGGATGCGTCCAGCCTGGCGGGGCAGACCTTTGGATGCCTGGCGCAAGATCTCCAGTCCGGTGTCGGCCAGCAGGTTGTGCTGACAGCCCGCAGCCTTGAGGGCGTGTGCAATGAGCAGAGCAAAGCGCTCGCGCTCCAACACCGGTTTGAGTTGCATATGCACCTGGATACGGCTGTGCAATGCAGCGTAAGGGGCTCGCTGCAGGGTCTGTGCCAGTATGGGGTGCCCCACCAGCCACACTGTCATGAGATCACGCGAATCGAAGGCGAAGTTCAGAAACGAAGGGAAATCCCGAAAGAATTCGGGGGGCAGGTTCTGCGCCTCATCAATGATCCATACGGGCGTGACCTGCTTGCTGTCGACCATCTCATGGACACGCTGCTTGATGTCGCGCCAAAGTTGGGCGCGCCGGTAGTTGGGCTCCACCCCAAGAGCGCGGGCCAGACCACGGTAAATATCAACGCGCCCGAAGTCGGTGTCGGCTTGGTACAGCACCTCATAGCGATGCGGATTGAGGGCCTGGGTCAAACTGCGCAATGCAGCGGTCTTGCCCACGCCGGGCTCCCCGGTGAGCAAGCCCACGCCAGGCGACTGCAACAACCAGTTGAAGCGCTGGGTCAATTGCGCCAGAGCGCCGTCATCCCAGGGTTCGGTGAGGGTTTTGCCCAGCGGAGGGTGGCGCAAGCCAAAGTGTTGCAGGTACATATCAGCCTCCCAATTTCTTCGAAGGCTGAGCCAAACCGTGGTACTTCGCATGGGCCAGCTCCACCAGGTTGGGGCCTGTGCGCGCGGGCGTCAGTGCCGGGTCAGTCAATGGTTCTGGCTTGCGTCGTGCCCGCCCGATGTTGGCCAACATGTCCAAAGGCGTGGCCGCACCCAGAGAAACACCGGCATCATCCTCCACACCGACGACCCGCCCAGCGTGCGGATCAACCACCAAGCGCACGGTCTTGCCTGACAGCTCATAGGGAACCTCAAAGCGTTGGCCCAGATAAGACACCGTGGCATCCTTCCTCACAAAGCGATGAATGCGGTGAAGAAACAGCGCATCGAGCTGGGCTGCCTTGGCTCCCAGGCTGCGAATTCTGGGCAAATCACGCTGGTAACGCGCCAAGGGGGTCAAACCTGCCAAGCCACCATGCACAGTCTGGTGGTAGACCTGCTCGATCCAGGCCCACAGCCGGGCGTTCAAGTCGGCCAGGTCTGCAATGCGCCGCTCATCGAGTTCGCTCAGGAACTGGTCACGAAAGGTGCGGTGCCAGCGCTCCAATTTACCTTTGCCCTCAGGCGCATAGGGGCGGCAAAAGATCAGATGGATGCCAAATCGGGCACAAACGCCCTGCAAAGTGGCTGCCCGGTAGGCGGCACCATTGTCGACAATGATTTTTACGGGAACCCCACGGCGCAGCAACGCTTGCTTGAGCACCCCTTCGATGTCCAGGGCGGTCTCACCCAGGCAGAAGGCACTGTGGGCAACCAGGCGTGAGGCATCATCAATCAAGGAGACCAGGTAGGTCTTGCGCAGTTGGCCCTTGATGGCCAGCCTGGGGCCGTGCATGACGTCACCGTACCAGATGGAGCCGGCAAACTCGGCGCTAAAGCTGCGCTTCTCCTCGGGTAGGCTGGGCGACCCCCTCATTTGCGACAAGCCGTTTTGTTGCAGCAGGCGGTGAACGCTGGAGCGCGACAGGCTTTGATCAGCGACAAGTCCTGCTGCGACCAGCAGACGTTCAATCTGATTGACCGAGCGCCGGGGGTTCTCCCGCTTGGCCGCCAATATCGCTTCCTGGATTGCGGGAGATATCTTGGACTGGCCGCGATCCACTCGGATCTTGGGTATGAGGCCCTCAATGCCCCCACTGCGCCAAGCGTAGTACCAAGCCTGAATGGTCTTCTCGCCCAGCATTCGGCGCTGTGAGCCGGGAATGGCGTACTCGCGTTGTGCCAGTTCACGTATGAGTTGCTGCAGTTCGCCGCGTCGCAGTTGCTCGCGGCTGACCATCGGTCCCAGCACGGACAGACGAAACAGAGCCGTCGAATCGATCTCTTTCATGTCAAACACCTCCAGTTGTTGAGGTGCTGATGAGAATTCAAAATGGGCTTTGCCGTAAGGGCCAAAGTGTGTGGGGCCCCCGCCCGGGCGGGGGGCCGGGTGTACGCCAGGGGCTCAGGGTCGCGCACTCACGGGACGATCAGGTCTTGATCGAGCCACGCCATAGCCTGGGCCAGTGACATGCTGCTGATCACCTGTTGCCAGAAGGCACCAAACTCAGAGAATCGCCCCAGCTCTGGGTTGCGACTGCGAAGGAAGAAGGTAAAGCTGTCGCTGCGCGCTTGCAGCCAATCCCGCCAGCGTCGCACGGTGGAGCGGGCGCGAGACCGAGACGTGCAGTTACAGCAGTGTTGCACGGAGCAGCCTGCCAGCAACAGCACTAATATCACTTGCTGCATAGCCCAGTCGTACCAGCGTCGAGGCGCAATACACAACGGCAGGCGCGAACACGTGTGACAGCATGCCCGACACAGGTAGCGCATGACAGGCACCGGATTGAGAGACTCGCTGCTGCCTGCGTTGCGATCGGCTTTGCGGTGGTAGCAGCCGTGGCGCCACAGTCCTCCAACCTGGCAATGCGGGCAATTCGCTGGCCGATAGACATCGCCGCCATTGGCGATCTCATCAAAGTGCTGCTCCAGGGTGGTGACGCTCGATAAAATCCTGTTCATAGGCTGGTCTCGGTTGCTGTGGGTTGTGTAGTGACTTCACACAATAACAACTGAGCACCGGCCTATTCCTTTGGTGCTCTGTCCCACGCTTCTTCTGGCAGCGTTTTCACGAGCGCCCTAAATGAAACTGGGACATGGAGGGG
>JBIJDQ010000387.1:0-3335 GCA_044344025.1 Rhodoferax sp. | reverse complement strand
AGCCAGATGGACGGGGTTATGGAAGCCATGGCAGACTTTTGCGGTGTACAAAGCAACGAGCTGTTGTTGACCCGCAACCTGATCGAGGGCATGAACATTCTGCTGCAGGGCTACCCATTCCGAGCCGGTGATGCGGTCATCTGCGCCACGCACGATTACGACAGCGTGGTCGAGACGCTGAAGATGGTGCAACAGCGCAAGCAGTTGGAGGTAGTCCGTATCCGCGTGCCGCTCGATCCCGACAGCGATGCGCAAATTGTCAGCTTGTACGAGCAGGCCATCACCGCACAATCCAAAGTGATTTTGGTGACGCACCTGGTGCACCGCACCGGGCAGATCATGCCGGTGGCCAAGATCGCTGCAATGGCGCGGCGCCATGGTGTGGATGTGATGGTGGACGCAGCCCATTCGTTCGCGCAGATTGACTACCAGTTGCCAGACCTGGGTGCCGACTTTGTCGCTGTCAATCTGCACAAATGGCTGGGTGCGCCGCTCGGTGTGGGCATGGTCTACATTCGCAAAAGCCGCATTGCCGATATCGCGCCACTGTTTGGTGACACGCGCACGGCGGTGGACAGCATCCACAAGCTGGCCCACGTAGGCACGGTGCCGCCCGCGCCGATTCTGAATATTGTGGATGCGCTGGACTTCCACCGCAGCATAGGCTCGCGCAACAAGGAGGAGCGCTTACGCTACCTTGGCCAGTATTGGATGAGCCGGGTGCGAGCGCTGCCCGGGGTCGAGGTGCTGACACCGAGTGACCCGGCACGTGCGTGCGCTATCGCCATCTTCCGCATTCAAGGCGTTCCATCTTCGGACGTGGCGCACCGCCTGATGGCCGAGTACAAGGTATTCACCGTCCTGCGCGGCGTCGACGTGGATGGCACTTACGGCGTGCGCGTCACGCCGCACCTGTACACCCGGCTGCAGGATCTGGACACCTTGGTGGCGGGCATCCGCCAGATCAGCGCAGAGGCAGCCACATGAGTGAGAGTAGGCGTGCATACCCTCCAGCCCTGGGTCACCTGGCGTTTTACGCCTCGTTGTTTTTGTCCCGTCTGGCCGACCAGGTGCTACTGTTCCTTGTGCCCTTGGTCGTGTTCCAAACCACGCAAAGCGTGGCCTGGTCGGGCGTGGCGTTTTTTGTCGAGACCTTGCCGCGGGTCTTGAGCTTTCCAATCTGTGGGGTGCTGTGTGACCGCATCTCGCCGTTGCTGCTGCTGCGCACCAGCCAGCGCTTGCGCGCGGCCGTGTGTGTGGTGGGTATGGCCGGTTATGGCGTATTCGGCGGCTTGGCATGGCTGGTGCTGTTGTCGGCCCTGTGCGGCATCTTTACCACCCAGGGCACTATGGCACGCGAGGTCATGCTGCCGCAAATCTTCCGTGAGCAGCGCTTTGAAAAGGTGGCAGCGCAATCCCAAATTTCCGACCAACTGGGCACCGTGCTCGGCCCATTGGTGGCGGCCCTGTTGTTAAACCACTGGCACTGGGCTTGGGTTGTGGCAGCCTGCGCGCTGGTGTTTGTTGCGGCCGACGCCTGCCTGGCGGTGTGGCGGCACATCAGCACCGTGGAGTTGGCCGCCCCCCAGCATCGGCTGGGCAGCCATTGGTGGCAGCCGTACCGCACCGGGTTGGGCCATGTGCGCCGTTTGCCGGGTTTGAAGCAACTGATTGTCATCACCGCCGGTGTCAATCTGGTGCTGGGCGTCACGCTGGCTACATCTGCCGCCATGGTGACCGGCTGGCACCAACGCTCCGACGCCGACTACGCGCTGCTGCAAACGGCGGGTGCCGTCGTGACCGTGGCCATTTTGGTGGTGCTGGCGCGTGTGCGTATGTCACTCTTTGCGATAGGCGTGCTGGCCTGTGCAGGTGTTTTCCTGGGTGGCCTGGTCAGCGCCGTCAGCCCTGGCCCCTGGGGTTATGCACTGGGGTTCATGCTGGTGGTGGGGTTTGACAAGATGGTCAACGTCTATATCCGCACCCACCGCGCACGCATCATCCCGGTGGAAGACCTTGGCAAAACGACCGGTATCATCGCGCTGTTGAACAACCTCTCGCAGCCCGTGGCGGGCCTGTTGGTGGGGACTTTTGCAACGGGGTTGGACAGCCGTGGCGTGATCCTAGCACTCACACTGGCAATGGGCTTGACCGTGCTCGGCGCAGCGTGGTCTTGGCGCAGACTGCTGGCTTCAACGGCCAAGCCGCCCACACGATAGCGCCAAATGTCCTACTTGGGTCCCCGGTGCCGGTAGACGTGGCTTTGGAGGCCATTGCGGACGGGGTGGCCTTTTTGGAATTCTCCCCATTTTCTTGCAGAAAATCAAAGGATGACGCCTTGCTTCGAGAGCTGGTCATACCATTCGGCTCCACCGGTTATATGGCATTTTCAAAATTGCCAGCGACAAGAGAGTTATTGTCGGCGCGATACGCCATCAACGCGAAGATGACTACCACTGAGGAAGCAGCAGGTTTGACCCGTAAAAAGGGGCAATAGCCTAGGTTCCATCTTGACTAATTGCTATTGTTTTTGATATTTTTAGAATGCCATGCCCCACCCAACACACACAGGAAACACCATAGATACCACTGCGTATTTGCACCGCATCCGCTACCAAGGAAGCTTGGCTGTAAACGCTGACACCTTAGTCGCGCTGCAGCTGGCGCACTTGCAGGCGGTGCCTTTCGAGAACCTGAGCATCCACCACGGCCAAGCCATTGATTTGGACACCACCCTGCTGTTCCAAAAAATCGTGACCCAGCAGCGCGGCGGCTTTTGTTACGAACTCAACGGCCTGTTCGCCGTGCTGTTGGAGCAGCTTGGCTTTATGGTGACGCGCATGTCCGCCCGCGTCGCCACTTCGCAAGGCGGCTGGGGGCCGGAGTTTGACCACCTGATGCTGCTGGTGCAGCTGGAAGAGGATTACCTGGTGGACGTAGGTTTTGGCGACTCTTTTCTGCTGCCGCTGCGCCTGCACAGCGCACAAGCCCAGGTGCAGGGCCACATGGCCTACCAGATCACCTCCGACGGTGTAGCCTACACCTTGAGCCAACAAAGTAGCCACGATGCGGTGCCCAGCATGCAAGCCCAGCTGCGCTTTAGCACGACAGCGCGCCAGCTGGCCGAATTTGAGCCCATGTGCCAATTTCACCAGCACTCCCCAGACTCGCACTTCACCCAAAAGCGCATCTGCTCACTGGCCACGCCACAAGGCCGCGTTTCGCTCTCCGATCACAAGCTCATAGAAACCCAGCCGCCGCTGCGCAGCGAACGCCTGCTGGCGTCACCAAATGAATACAGCCAAATACTAAAAACCGTGTTTGACATCACGCTG
>JBIJDQ010000386.1:0-3336 GCA_044344025.1 Rhodoferax sp. | reverse complement strand
GGCTCAATGATTCATCATACAACTGAGGCGACTGCACAGACCGTTTTGTTATTTTGAAATAGAAATTCAGTCGTTCCTGTTTTAACGGCTACCTCTCAGAATTCACGACATCGCAGATTGGAAAACTACCGGAGAAAGAATTTGGCGGCAAGGTGCGCCTAGCGGTGGGTTGCCACGCCGACCTTGTGCTGCTACAAGGCTGCCGCCGGGTGGAGGCCTGCACCTGCCCAGTCGGCCACAACACACCGACTGGATGGTGAACAACAAGCCGTTTATTTAGCCGTGATGGTGATTGGCACCGTGGCTTGCGCGGTCAGGCCAGACGAGTCAACCACGGCTACTTTGAGGCTGTAACTGCCCACCACCGGGCTGGGCCAGTTGTAACTGATCGACAAACCACTCATCGCGAAGCCCATGCCCAGCGGTGCACCCGAAATGGACACTGACACATAAACGGCGCCCGGGGCAGCAATGCTGATGGTGCCTGTCAAGGCCTTGCCAGCCGCGCCGGTTGCAGCCGCTGCGGTAATGACAGGGCCCGCCGTCGCAATTTTCACGGTGTAGATGCCTTGACCGCTCAAACCGGTTTTGCTGTCTTTGGCGATCACCGTCACGTTGTAGTTGCCCAGCACCGGTTTGGGCCAGCTGACCACACCGGTGCCAGAGACAACCATGCCGCTGGGCGCGCCACTGAGCGTGTAGGTCACCGGGTTAGGTGCCGTTACGGAGGTGGCAAACGTCAAGGCCGCGCCTGGTTTACCGTTGATGGTGGCGGTGCCCACCGTGGGCGGCAGCTGCGCCGCAATCTTCACGGTGTAAACACCCTTGCCCGTCAAGGCCGTCTTGCTGTCCTTGGCAGTGACCGTCACGGCATAGGTGCCGGCCATGGGTAGCGGCCAACTCACCACGCCAGCAGTGCTGATGACCATGCCCGCTGGGGCACCGGTCAGGGTGTAAGTCACCGGGTTGGCAGCGGTGGCCGTGGCAGTAAATGACAAGGCTTTGCCCACTTGGCCACTGATGGTTGTTGTGCCAACCACTGGGGCTTGGGCAGCAGCGATGGTGATGGTGTAAGTGCCTTGGCCAGTCAGACTGGTTTTGCTGTCCTTGGCGGTTACGTTCACGCTGTAAGTGCCAGCCAGCGGTGTGGCCCAGTTGACGATGCCAGCGACGCTGATCGTCATGCCTGATGGGGCACCGGTCAGCGTATAGGTTACTGGGTTAGGTGCGGTGGTGGACGCGGTAAACGACAAGGCCGTGCCGACCTTGCCACTGATGCTGGCTGATGAGACCACCGGCGCGGCCACAGGTGCAACGGCCCCCGACAGGGCGGCCACCAGGTTGGTCACATTGGGTGTGCCCAGACCAGAGGGTGTGTCATAACCGGACTTGGACAGGCAGGTGGTGCAGCTGCCGTTCAGCCCCTTGGTGATATCCATAAAAGCGCTGGCGTAGGTGCCGGGCACGCTGGCAATCTGCCCGTACAACACGGCGTGGGGGGCCCCCAAAGCGGCTTTGGCCGACAGGGCGCGCGCGGCATTGGCGATGGCCATGAGGCCGGCCCACTGCGGCGTGGCCAGGCTGGTGCCGCCGGCGCTGATCCAGTTCACTGCGGCGCTGCCGGGGGTCATGACCGCCACATACTGCCCGCTGGCCGGGTCGGCGTTAAAGGCGACATCGGCCACGGAACGCCGGCCATAGGCGCCCATGCCGGGCACCGTGTTGGTCTGGTAGCTGGGTGCCAGGGTGTACAGGCTGACACCGCCACCGGTGCCAGACCAGGTGACTTCCGAGCGCGGCCCGGTTCCCGAGTAGCTCAGGGTGGTGCCACCCACGGCGACCACCTTGGTCGACACAGCGGGCCAGGACACGGCAGCACCCGAGTCGCCAGTAGCAGCCAGGTAAGTCATGTTGCTGCCACCAAACACAGAATCAACCGAGGCCGTCCAGCTGCCTTCCAGGGCCCCAAAACTCATGGACACCACGCCGGGGCCCATCGCGTTGGCCAGCTTGATGGAGCCCGTGAGGCTATTGATCGAAGGGTCCGCTGCTTCGATCAGAATGATGCGAGCCAGGGGTGCTGTGGCGTGAACCCATTGCACATCCAGCGCGATCTCGGTGGCCCACCCGGAATCAAACGCTGGAGCCGCAGTGGTCATACCGCCCGCAGCGGTGTTGTAAACCACCGAGAGTTGGCAACCCGTTACCGGTGCAGCGGCCAAAGGCAGGGTGGCGGTACTGGCAATGGCCTGCGTTGTGCAGTTGGGTAAGCCAAATTTTTGATTGAAGGCAGCCAGTTCGGCCACCACATTGGGGTTGTGTTTGGCCCCGATGACGTAAACCGTCTGCCCTGCACCGAGCTGGGCCGCCTGGGCTGCACTGAGCGGGGTGCCCGCAGCGGGCAACGTTGGCAAGCCATAGGCCGCACGAATCTGCGCTGGTGAATAAGTGGTCACAGCAGCGCCTGCGGCCATGGGTGTGACCTCAATCGATTCATCAGAAACGGCCATCGGCGTGACCAGCGCCTCGGTGGGCGGCGCTGCCAGGGCCCGCAGCGCCCGGCGATGGCGGGGGCCATCCGACGAGTGTGGTGTGAAATTGCGCGTGGAAACACCCGCGAACTCGGCTGGCAAGGCGTGCCGGTGCGGCCGATGATGGGCCGACTGGCTGTTACCCGCACTGTCAGCTTCATCAGGTGGGCTCATCAGCATCGGTGCTGCATGAAAAGCCGGCTGAACCATCAATGCGCCGACTTCCTCAGGCAAGGCATCAACCGCCAGTTGCATCGTGGTGATGCCGGTCGCTAAAGGCGCAGCCTCTTGCTGGCTCAGGGTGGCGGTGCTGGCAGTATTTGCAGCATCGTCGCCACCGCCACAGGCGCTTAACAGCATGGCTGCTGACAAAGCCAACAACAAGGCATCGCCGTGGGGCCGATTCAATTCTTTGGGTGTCTGTCTCATGATCGCATCGCTCCAGAATGGGCGAGGGTCACGCTTGGACAATGTGGGTGTTTTTACCAAACACACAAGCCGAAAATGGCTTACTTCACATTGGCAACCCCGCTACCGTGGCGCATATGCGCTGTAGGCCGGAGGTTTTGCGTCTCTGTCTTTCAACAGGTTTGCCCTCTTGAATTCCCGACGGTTGTCGGAAAGATTCGAACAAAATTGTAAATTTCGATTTACACAATGTCAACATCGTTAACTGAAATCGGGTCCATGTGTTGTTTTCTGAGTCACGCATCCTGGCAGTGCATATGTCTTCAACAGCCGGTAAGCCAGGGGTTAAACCAGTGTGTTCATCAGATCAATTTGTAATTTGAAAAACTGAATTCCG
>JBIJDQ010000385.1:0-3346 GCA_044344025.1 Rhodoferax sp. | reverse complement strand
TCCCCCGAGGCGGCACTCCAAGTGGTGGCCAGCTTTTTGCGCGCCATTGAGTGGATGCGCCGTTCACAGCGCAATGTAGAAACTGCAGCGGCCTGGGCCATGGCAGACGCCGCCGCACTCTCGGGCAAACCTGGTGTCTTGTCAGTGGCGCAGATTGTGGCCATCACCCGGCGCGAAATCCTGGAGGTGCCCTCGGCCCCTGCCATCCCGGTCAGCCCCGGTGCACACCCGCTGAAAAATGAATTTTCGTTTTTGACCAAGCTGGGCAAACTGCCCCCTGGTGCACGCTGGGAAAACCTGCAGTCGGCCTTTGCTTACGGGGGCTTGGCCAGGGTCATGGCGGAACCCCGCCAATTCAAAACTGCCAGTTTTGACTATGGTGATTAAGTGGTGCCCCACATGAGAGGCTCTTTTTCAGCCCGCATGGCGGTCTATTTTGGCGCGCTGTTCGCGGCCGCCATCGGTATTCTGCTGTCGCTTTGGTACTTTGGCCTACCGCAACTGGGCCTGGTGGGGGCAGGTGCGCAGCGCCTGAATGAAGCCATGCACCTGCTGGAACTGGCCGCCGACCAACGCCGTGATGCGTTCACCGAAGGCATCAGAAACCGACGTGGCGACATTCAGGTGCTGGCGGAAAACAAGGTAATTTCCGCCGCAGTCAAAAGCGCAGACCCGGCACTGGCTGCGGACTTTGAGCGGGTGGTGGACCGCACGCTAAGGGCTTACCCGGACCGCTACCGCCAATTGCTGATTGTTGACCCGCTCACCCACAAAGTGCTGGCCTCCAGCCAACCCGGCGAGGTAGGCAGCCCGTTTTTTGACCCCGACTTGATTCAACGTGCTGGCAAAGCTGGCATTCAGGAGCTGGTGGAGCAAGTGGCAGGGCCTGAGGGCTCAACACTGGCCATCTTGCGACAAATTCAGGCCCCTGACCGCGATGGTTACCCTGACGGGCAGATGGTGGGGCTGTTTGTGGCGGTTCTTGATGCACGGCTTTTTGCCGCCGACAGCCGCTCTGCAAGCCCGGCCATGGCGGGCCAAACCCTGCTGTTTGACTCTACCGGGCGACGCCTGGCGGGCATGGCTGGGGCGACAACAAGCCAACCGGACAATTCCCTTGTGACGCTCAGCCCTCACGTGGCGCCCGGTTTTGAGGGCACATTGCAAGAAACCGACAATAACGACCGCATGCGGGTCGTGGTTTACCGGCATCTGCAACTCAGTGGCGGCCAGGGCTGGACGCTGGTGCATTTTCTGGACCAGCAAGAAGCGCTTTCTGGGCTTAGGAAAGATGCCAACCGCCTGGCGCTGATGGGCCTGGTGCTCACCTTGGCGGCATTGGCGCTGATTGTGCTGGCCGCGCAACGCCTGACCCGGCCACTGCGTGCCTTGTCTGACGTGGCAAGGCAACTCGGCGAGGGGGCGCTGACGGTGCGAGCACCCATCCAACCCGCGGAGACGCATGAAATTGCGGCGCTGTCCGAGACTTTCAATCAGATGGCCGACAGCATTCAAAAAAGCCACAAAACCCTGGAAGAGCGGGTGGCAGAACGCACCGCAGAACTCAGCCTGAGTGAACAAAACCTCAGAATCACGCTGCTGTCGATTGGCGACGCGGTGATTGCCACCGATGCAGCAGGCTGCGTGTCGCGCATGAACGCCACCGCCGAGCGCTTAACCGGCTGGCCTCAGGCGGAGGCCACTGGTCGCCCCTTGGCCGAAGTGTTTCAAATATACAACGCCCAGACCGGGGCGGTGTCCAGCAACCCGGTGGCGCGGGTCATGGCCAGCGGCGAGATTGTGGGCCTTGCCAACCACACGGCGCTGCACGCACGCGATGGTGCCAAGTACCAGATCGCGGACAGTGCCGCGCCCATTCGGGATGCCAGCGGCCAGATTGTGGGTGTGGTGCTGGTGTTCAGTGACATTACAGATAAATACCTGACCCATGCCGCCTTGCTGGAGAGCGAAGAGCGCTGGAAATTCGCCATTGAGGGCGTGGGAGACGGGCTGTGGGACTGGAACATGCAGACCGGTGAGGTCTTTTTTTCGCACCGTTACAAGGAAATGCTGGGCTACGCCGATAACGAAATCGGCAGCTCGCCCGACGAGTGGACCAAACGCCTGCACCCGGACGACGCCCCGGCGGTGATGAGCGCCTTGCAGCCGTATCTCGATGGCAAGCCTGGCGCGGTCACGGTTGAATTTCGCATGCTGTGCAAAGACGGGCACTGGCAATGGACACTGGGGCGCGTGCTGGTGGTGAGCCGCGATGCCCTAGGGCGCCCCTTGCGCCTGATTGGCACCAACACCGACATCACCGAGCGCAAAGCCCACCAGAGCCAGTTGGAACACATGGCCCATTTTGATGCGCTCACCGGTCTGCCCAACCGGGTGCTGCTGGCAGACCGCTTGCAGCAAGCCATGGCGCAGGCACTGCGACGCGGGCAACAATTGGCCGTGGCCTACTTGGACCTGGATGGTTTCAAAGCCATCAATGACCGCCACGGGCACCAGGTAGGTGACCAGGTGCTCATTGCCCTGGCCAGTCGCATGAAACAGGCCCTGCGCGAGGGCGACACCCTGGCGCGCATTGGTGGTGACGAGTTTGTCGCCGTGCTCATCGACCTGGAGAACGCCGCCGCCAGCCACCCTATGCTGATCCGCCTGCTCGCTGCGGCGGCCGAACCTATCCCGGCGGACGAGTTAATGCGCCAGGTGTCTGCGAGCATTGGGGTCACGTTTTACCCACAGTTGCGTGACATGGATGCAGACCAACTGCTGCGCCAGGCGGATCAAGCCATGTACCTGGCCAAACTGGCCGGCAAAAACCGCTACAACGTGTTTGATGCCGAACGGGACAGCAGCCTGCGTGTGCACCACGAAAGCCTGGAAAACATCCGCCTGGCCCTGGAGCGGCGTGAGTTTGTGTTGTATTACCAGCCCAAGGTCAACATGCGCACCGGCCTGGTCATCGGTGCCGAGGCTTTGATTCGCTGGCAGCACCCCGACAAAGGTGTGCTGTCGCCGGCCACCTTTTTGCCGGTGATTGAAGACCACCCGCTGGCTGTTGCCATTGGCGAATGGGTCATCAGCACCGCGTTGACGCAAATGGAGGCGTGGCAGGCCGCCGGTTTGGACTTGTCCGTCAGCGTCAACGTGGGTGCACGTCAATTGCAGCAAGTTGATTTTGTTGCCCGCCTGCAAACACTGCTGGCCAACCATTCGCACACCCGCCCCTGCCAGCTTGAACTTGAAGTTCTGGAGACCAGTGCGCTGGCGGACATTGCGCAGGTCTCCCAGGTGATTGATGCATGCGCCCAAATGGGCGTGTCTTTTGCGCTGG
>JBIJDQ010000383.1:0-3348 GCA_044344025.1 Rhodoferax sp. | reverse complement strand
CCCACAAACAGCGTGGGCAGGTACTGCGCCACACTGACGGCAAAGCCGGTGGCAAACCCGAAAGCCAAAGCCGCCCGCAGCAAAGGCCATTTGACCCGCCACAAAAACATCCATTGTCCATGGCCCAGCGACGAAGTGACGTGCTTTAGGCGTGTATCGAAACCACCATAGGCCGGCCCCACCGCCATCAACACATACGGCGTTGCAGCCAGAGTGTGCGCCAGCGCCACGCCGGTCCACGAGGCATCAATGCCCAGCCGCAAGGCCAGGCTATGCACGCCCACCACCCACAGCACTGGCGGCAGCAACAGCGGCAGGTAAATCAGGCGTTGCATGGCGGCCTGCCAATGCGCAGGAGCGTACTCAAGCCAGGCCACCGACCAGCACAGGGCCAGCGTCGCACTGCTGGCGGCCAGGCTCAAGGTGCTCCAAAGGGTGCTGCTGCTGCTGGCAACCGAGGCCCAGGCCTGCAGGGTCAGGGTTTGGGGCCAGACCGCCGGAAACTGCCAAATGCCCGCCACACTGCCCACGGCCAGTGCCAGCATGACCGCCAGGTACGGGGGCAGCAACAGCAGAACTGCGCCGTTTCCGCGCCAAAACGGCATGCGTCCAGTCGTCACATAAGCCTGGTGGCGGCCTATGCTGGCCACGCTGCCACGCCTGCCGGAGGTGCGTTGGTGCTGCCAATGTGGCCATGCCATTGCCCACCGAACCAGTGTGACCACACCGGCCACGACCAGCGCCAGCAACCAGCCCGCAGCAGCGCCCTGGGCATTGCGCCGCAAATCTGCATCTTGCAGCCACTGCCAGGCCAGCACCGACAAAGGTGGGGGGGAGGTGGGTCCAATGATGAGCGCCATGTCGACCACCGTCAGGCTGTAGATCAACACCGCGAGCGCAGGCCAGCGCAACCGGGGCAGCAGTTGCGGCCACAACACGCACCACCAGGCGCGCTGCGGACTGTATCCCAAGCTACGCGCCACCTGCAGCTCACGGGTGAGGCGCAGGGCCACGTCCGGGCGTTGCAGTTCGGTGGCGGCCGCCCATAGCAAAAAAGGCACTTCTTTGGCCACCAGCACCAGCACCAGCCCAAGGCCCCAGGGGTCTTGTGTGGTGGGCCAGGCTGGGGGTGCGTGCAGCCCGGTGGCCCAGGGTGAGAGCCAACGCAGCAGCCAGCCGCTGGGTGCCAGCAAAAAGACCAAACCAATCGCAAACGCTGCATGGGGAACCGCCAGCAGTGGGCCGAGCAGACGCACCAGCCGGGGCCATCCGCCCGAGGGGAAACTCCATTGCAGCAGCAACGCACACAGGGCAATGGCGAGCAGGCTGCTGAGACCACCGCTCCAAAGTGTCATTGCCAAGGCAGGCAGGGTTTGAGGGTCGGTAACCAGGTCGATCCAGCCCCCCGTTTGCCAGGCGGCCGCCACCGCGCCAGCGGTGCTGAGCAGCAGCGGCACAGCGACCAAGAGCAGCAGCACAAGGGCTGTGGCACGGCGGGTGACCCAGGGGGTGGTCAACCTGCCAAACGGTATCAATCGCGCCACGCTAGTTAGCTCAGTTGGCCTTGGACGATGCCAGGCTTGCCCACATCGGTTGCTGCTGGGCGGCCCAGGCCAGTCCGCTTGCCACACCACCAAAACGATCTCCCTTGACCAGACGAGCCTGTGGGAACGCCGCCTGCAACTCATCCACCAGCGGGGCCAGTGCCGACGAGCCACCAGTGAGGTACAGCACCTCGGGCTGTGCCAGACCGGCATCCGCCACACATTGGCGTGCGCATTGCGTGATGGCGGTCAACTGGCTGTGCAGCAGGTCATGCAGCATGGCCGGGTGCACCATGCCCGCTACCGCTACCGCTTGCGTGCCGCTGGGCAGGTGCAGGCATGTCAGGTCAATGGCCTGCGGGCTGTGGGTTTGTGAGCAGGCAATCTTGGCGGCTTCGACCTCGGCCAGCAGTTGGTGCCCAAGCCGCTCGGTCAGCACCTGTAGCAGACGGTGATGTTGGGTAATGTCGGTGTAATCGCGCCACAGTTCACGGGCCTCGGCCAGGCTTTTTCGGCTGCTGGCATGGTGCACCAGATGCCAGGTGGCCAGCTCGTAAAAAACGCGGTTGGGCAACTCGCGCCCACCCGGTGTGCGTTGGCCGTAACCCAGCAATGGCATCACACAGCCCAGGTTAAGCAGGCGGTCAAAGTCCGTGCCGCCGAGGTGAACGCCGCTGGTGGCGAGAATGTCGCTGCGGCGGTCAAAGCCGGGCTGTGGCTGAGGGCGCAGCCGGATTACCGTGAAGTCCGAGGTGCCCCCGCCAATGTCAGCTACCAGCACCCGCGTAGGCATTGAGATGCGCCGCTCGAAATCAAATGCAGCCGCAATCGGCTCCATTTCAAAAGCCACATGCTCAAAGCCTGCGGCGTGTGCCGCGCGCTGCAACGTGGTCTGGGCCAGTGCATCGCGTTCGGGGTTGCCGTCAACAAAGTGCACTGGCCGCCCCAACATGGCCGCCCGCACCGGGTAACCCAGCTGGGCTTCGCTGCGGCGTTTGACCTCGTGGAAAAAAAGCACCACTACCTCAAAAAAACTCATGGCCTGGCCGTTGACCACGGTTTGCTCGTTCATCAGGGGGCTGCCCAGCAGGCTCTTGATGGCGCGCATCAACCGCCCGGCACCGTGTCCTTCCTGCACCGCCTCCAAATAGTCTTGCATGGCGGCTGTGCCAAACGACAGATGGCCGTCTTCACTTGAGAAGTACAAGGCGGTGGGCATGGCCGTGCGCGTGCCTTCAAGTGCCATGGTGTGGAGCTGCCCTTGGGCATCGACCAGGGCTGCTGCCGAGTTGGAGGTGCCAAAGTCAATGCCCAGCACTGGACCCATCTGAACTGGCACCTCCGTGCGTGCCTTGGCGTTCTTGTCCACCACTGGGGTTAATCGGCAGGCTTGGCCAGTACCCGCGTCAAGAACTGCGAAATATCGGCAATTTCGCGCGGGTGCACGCTGTGTGGCATCGGGTAACTGTGCCACTCAACGGCGTAGCCCAGGCCGGACAGCAAATTGCAGCTGGCCTCACCCCGGGCTGGCACCACCACCGTATCCTGACTGCCGTGCGCCATGAAAATGGGGGTATCGGTGTTGGCGCTGTGGCGCTCGGCAGAAAATTTGTCTGCCAGCGGCAAATAGCCTGACAGCGCCACGATACCCGCCAGCTTGTGGGCGTAGCGCAATCCGGTGTGCAGCGCCATGGCGCAACCTTGCGAAAATCCGGCCAGCACGATACATTCGGGCGCAATGCCCCGCGCTACTTCGCGCTCGATCAGCGCGTGAATGGCCTTGTCGGATGCACGAATGCCAGCC
>JBIJDQ010000384.1:0-3348 GCA_044344025.1 Rhodoferax sp. | reverse complement strand
CATCTTTTTGCAGAGCAGTTTTAACCAGACTGCACAGGGAATCCAATTGGGTGGCATCCACAATTCGCTCACGTGGATAGGCCACTGTTCCACCTTCGACCGTGTGGTCCGCCAGCACCAGCAAATGTCCAAGGTAGGCCGCGCTCAAACCTTCTTCGGACAAGCGGTTGAGCATGGCTCCGTGCTGTCTGCGCGATTGTTGCCCAATGTCCTTGACCTTGAAGTTCCCCGCGTTGGAATAGGCTTTCACCAAGGTGTTCTCTGATACTGACACTGGCCCCGCCTTGACCTCCAGCAGCATGACATGCCCGCTGGGTGCCACCACCACCGCATCCAATTCACCGAAGCTTTGATGATCGCCTTGCATGGCAGCCCAGTCCACGCTGTGAAACACGTCAAAGCAAAGCGGCAAGCCTTGTTCCAGCAAACTCAAAATATCCCGTTCGCGGTAGGCTCCCGCAGACAGGGGGTGAACGGTAGACAGGGGTGGGTGCAAAGTGGCCATATCGTGTCGATGCTACCCTAATGGAATTGAATGAAATCCAGGGTGACCGCTACCTGCGAACAATGTTTCGATAGAGAAAAAGTACGAATAGCATGACGAAAATGAAAAGGAAGAAGCCGGGACGCTTAACCCAACGGGGTGCGTCTGGCGCAAGCAGGTTGGGTGCATAGCGGCACCACAGGGACCACAAAAAGTAATATATAAGACCCAACATTACCAATGAAAACAGGGAGGAAAACATGGAAATATCCTTCTTGCGGTTTGAGCACCCGTACAGTTAGATCAGTGATTATTTCCATCCCATCAAGGCATCGATCTTCATGCCCATGGCAACCAGGGGCTTGAAAATCCCGTCAATTACCTTGATCCCTCCCTCATGGAACGCATCCAAAGCTCGCTCCCCTTTGCTTCGCGTGCCATAGTTGGCTTCACCGTAAGTTTGCAGTGCCCAAGAATGCCCGTTCATAAATAAAGACGTAGGGATGTCGAGCACATCCACATTCGCACTGCACTCCACCTGGAACAATTGGTCAGAAAAGAAGTCCCCCTTGTCAGCCAAACAGACTTCAAGCACTGATGGCGTTGGAGCATCAATGCGCAGGTTGGCAAACTTGCAGTAATAGCTTTCGTAAATGGGCAGCGTTGTGGTTCGGCCTGTGTCTGCATTAAGGATTTCCTGTTCCTTCCCGTTCGTCAACTGCAAGGTGGGAGGAATGCGGCCTGGCAAACCGATGATGAAACAATGCAATGCCAATACTTCGCGTGTGACAAGGTGCGTACCCTCTGGGATGAGTAAGACAGTGTGATGCCCCACATGGCAGAAGTCCGTCACGACCAGCGGCAGTTCTGTGTCCATGTTCCATTTTGCTGCACGTTTGATCCCTTCGGCGGCGGATTTTTCGCCAAGAGACAACAGGGCATGGTAGGCGTGGTTTTGCTCTTCGGTGGTGGCAATGCGATTACCGGTTTTTGCGATGGTCAGACTCATGGAGGGCTCCTTGGAAAATGAAGCCCCAGTATCCAAATACCCAACGACAGGGCATGTCGTTTCGAACGATGCGACAAATATTTATTATGCACTTCAATGTCAGGTGGAATGGTTAGTCGTTTTGCACAGTTCCATTGATGCTGGATGCCAAAGCACTGAAGATTTTGAAGACCATTTCATTCACAGCATCAACCAATTTTTCCATGTTGTCCACAGAGATGTCGCGTTTGACTTGTCCGATGTTCGTGCGGTGCATGCCGGCAAAATCTGCCAGAAGCTCCTGTGGTCGTCTTTGGCTTGGTCGAGCCAACTTTGTTGATCTGGATCAAAAGAATGCATCTTATAAGCCACGATCCCCCATATGGGGGATACCTCACGTTACAACTTTCGACTACTCTCAGTCCCAGCGTATGAACGAGATTGAAATAATTTTTGGCAAGTCCAAGAAACGACATCAGCTGTCGTAGCCCACATTTAATCTTGCAGCCATTCACACCGACCTCTGAGAAACATGCGCACCACGAGCACCACTGATCGAGACTCACTTGGCTACCGTTTAGCCCACATCCTGGGCAAACTGAATGAAGGGAAAAAGCTTGATCCACAGTCTCTGGCAGATGAGTTCAATGTAAACCTACGCACCATTCAGCGCGACCTCAACGAGCGGTTTTCTTTTCTGCCATTGAACAAGTCAGACGGTCACTACCAAATTGATCCCACGTTTCTGGGCAAGCTCAGTTTGAGCGATGTGGCTCAATTTGCCAGTCTGGCCGGCGTCCGTGGTTTGTTTCCATCTCTCTCAGACGACTTTCTGCGTGATGTTTTCGACAGTCGCATTCAAGGCGCATTGCTGGTCAAGGGCCACCGGTACGAAGACCTGGAAGGCAAAACGCACAACTTTCAGCAACTTGAACAAGCCATTTTGGCGCGTAACAAGGTCACCTACAGCTACCAAAAGCCTGAAGGCGTAAAAACCTACACCGATGCAGAGCCCTACAAGCTGGTTAACCACGGCGGCATCTGGTACTTGGCTGCCAAAGACGGTGACCGGCTCAAATCATTCTCTTTCACCAAGATTGGCAGACTGCAGATTTCTGACGCCACTTTCACCGCCGATCCTGAGGTCGAAAAGACATTGCAAGCCGAGGACGACATCTGGCTGAATGACAAAAAGATCGAAGTCGTACTGAAGATTTCTGGAGTGATCGCAGGCTATTTCAAACGCCGCAAACTGGTTGCCAGCCAGGTCATCGAGAAGGAACTGGAAGACGGTGGCTTGATCATTTCGGCCAAAGTGGCTCACATCAACCAGATACTGCCCACCGTTCGCTACTGGATTCCCAACATTCGGATCATCAGTCCGGAAGGGCTGCAGGCTGAAATGCAAAACGAAATTCAGACCTATCTGGCAGTGCAATGAGCGAAGGAATCTTGCAGGACATAACCCGTTCCATCTGTCATCACTGGTCACCCGTTTCAAACTTCAATCAATCAAAAAAGGAGTCACCTTGAACAACAACACCTCACCTTTGGAAACCCTGGCAGCGTTTGCCATCGTTTTTGTGGTTGGCGTTTTGTCCACAGCAGGCTTTGGCGCCTATATCAGCAAGCTGAAGAGGGAAGCTGCGAAAGACTGAACGTGGTCTGTGTAATGCCAATAGCGCCACGCGATCGGTGTTTTAAATTCACATGTCAAGCCTGTGGGTGGAGCATCGTCACGTATCAGCCCAGCGATGCAATACATAGACCGTCTACCTGTTCAAGGTGCGGAGCGACTGAAATAGCCTTTTCTAAGGCTGGATCAATTGAAAGCGTGCAGGTTTTTCCAAAGGAGTTTATTAAGCGGTTGATTAGG
>JBIJDQ010000382.1:0-3359 GCA_044344025.1 Rhodoferax sp. | reverse complement strand
AGGCGCGGGCGCCGGCGGCCTGGCCTTCGCGCTTTTTCTCCTCGGCCGATTCGGTGGTGAGCATGATGACCGGGGTGAATTTGTAGGCGGGCATTTGTTTGACGGCTTTCAAAAACGCAATGCCGTCCATGACGGGCATGTTCACGTCGCTGATGATCATGTGCACCTTTTGCCCAGTGAGTTTGGCCAACGCGTCGCGGCCGTCGCAGCCTTCGATCACGTCGTAGCCTGCGCCTTTGAGGGCGATGCTGACCACCCGGCGCATGGAGGCGGAGTCGTCTACAACCATTATGAGTTTTGCCATGGCTCGCTTTCTCTAGAAAAAACTGATCAGCGAAGAAGTCAAGCGTTGATATCCGGGTCGTTTATGAAGTCGAGGACTCAAGCGCTACCAACTTGTCGCGCACCAGTGCCTCAAAAGCATCGTGGCCCAGCGGCTTACCAAACAAATAGCCCTGAAACTGCTGGCAACCGTTGGTTTGCAAAAAGTGCCACTGCTCCCGCGACTCCACGCCCTCGGCAATCACCGCCATGCCCAGGTTGCGACCCATGGTGATGACCGCCCGCACAATGGCGGCATCGCTGGGGTCATGCATCACTCCGCGCACAAAGGACTGGTCAATCTTGAGTTGGTCCAGCGGAAAACGTTTCAGGTAACTCAGAGACGAATAGCCGGTACCAAAATCGTCCAGCGAAAACCGGACGCCGTGGCCCTTCAAAACCTGCATTTTTTCAATCACGGCCTCCACATCGCGCACCATCATGCCCTCGGTCAACTCCAGTTCCAGCAGCGCCGGATTGGCCCCGGTTTGCGCCAGCGTGGTCACCACATGGTGGGCAAAGTCTTTTTGATGAAACTGTTTGGCGCTGACGTTGACCGACAAGGTGAGGTGACACATGGCCGGGTTGTGTGACCATAAGACCAATTGCTCACAAGCCCTGCGCAAGACCCAGGCACCCACTTGAATGATGAAGCCGGTTTCCTCAGCCAGGGGGATAAACATGGCAGGTGAAATGGCACCTTGCTCCGGGTGTTGCCAGCGAACTAAGGCCTCGGCACCAAAGGGCAGGCCCCGGTGGTCGGTTTGAACCTGGTAATGCAAAGTGAATTGGTCAGGCAAGCCTTGGCGCATCCACTCGGTGAGCATGAAACGGGTTTGCAGCGCGACCTGCGTGCTTGAGTCAAAGAAACGAATCTCGTTGCATCCGGCCTCTTTGGCCCGGTACATGGCGGCTTCGGCCTGAGAGACCAAGGCAGACGCATCCACACCCAAGTCTTCAAACAACCGGATGCCGATGCTGGCTGACGCAGGATGCTTGTGGCCTTGCAAGTCAAAGGGTTGGGCAAACGCCTCAATGATGCGGCTGGCCACCCTTTCGGCTCTGGCTGCCGCCGCCATTTGCGGCGCACCAAGTGCCTCCAGCACCACCACAAACGTGTCGCCTGCCAGGCGTGCCAGGGTGTCAGTGGCGTGCAGGCAGGCCTTGATGCGCTGCGCCACTTGGATCAGCATCAGGTCCCCCATCTGGTGGCCCAGCGCTTCGTTGAGACTTTTGAAGTCGTCCAGGTCAACCAGCAGGACTGCCCCGAAGGTTTTGTTGCGATCACAAGCAATCAAGGCTTGTTGCAAGCGGTCAAGCAGCAAAAAGCGGTTGGGCAGGTCCGTGAGCGGGTCGTAAAACGACAGGCGATGCAGCCGATCTTCGGTTTTACGGCTTTCGCTCAAGTCCCCAAAGGCCAGCACAAAATGCGTCACCCGGTTTTGTTTGTTGGCAACGGCCATTACAGACAAATGGGCGGCATAGGTCTCGCCGTTTTTGCGCCGGTCTGCGACTTCACCTCGCCAGAACATGTCAACCGGGGCGCGCTTGGTTAATGCCCAGAAAGCCATCAAATCCGGCACGTTGGCGTGCAAGATGGCGGACTTCTTGCCGACCGCCTCTGCAGCGCTGTAACCGGTGATGTTCGAAAACGCCGCGTTGACCTTCAAGATCGTCATGTCCGTGTCAATGATCACCATGCCTTCCAGTGATTCAAAGGAAGACCGGGCCAGGTTCAGATCACGCTCAAGCTTGCGGCGCTCGCTGTTGTCACGAATGAAGGCGCAGTACAACACACCAGCTTTGGTCTGGATGGCAGTCAGGGTCAGCTCGATCGGCAGCTCCTTGCCTAGCCGATGCAAGCCTTCAACCTCCATGCGCACGCTGGGCTGACCCGGCAATACGGTGCGTGAATAGGCGATTTTTTGGCTGGCCCGGTGCCGCTGCACCAGCAGGGTGTCGCAAAACACCTTGCCAACGACCTCACCGCTGGACCAGCCAAAGAGATGTTCACACGCGTGGTTCGAGGCCGTGATGCGCCCAGCCGCATCGATTTGGACCACGGCATCCAGACACGAGTCCAGAAACATCTGCGCCGGGTTGTGGGTCGATTCGTTTTTTTTGGGCTGCCAGGCGGGGGTTGCTTCCTGCGCGAACACCCTGCGTGCCAGCTCCTGGTCGGCATGGCGAATGTGCTCAATCAGCCAGTGCGCCAGATAGGCACTCAATTTTTCAGCAACCTGCGGGTCAGACTGGGTGGATCGGCACTGGCATATCGCGTCTATTTCCAGGGTAAATGCGTGGTGCAAGGCCCAGTGCTGACGCTCGAACTCGGAGCCGCCCGCCACCTGCGCCAACAAGACTTCTTCTTCGCTGAAATGAAACAAAATGTTGACCGTCAGGCTGGGCAGCAACTCATCGAGCGCCTTGGTGGACTGCCCGGCCCGGTGCAAATGGATCAACTCATTGACTCTGGCGAACATCTCCTCGTGCTGCTGGTCGATGGATCGAATACCAGTACTTAAAGTTGCATGCCATTGAACAGCTGGTTTTTGAGTCATTATTTTTCTCCCTAAGGGTCCAGCGGCGGCTAAAACCCGAGCGATGCCAGTAGGTCATCCACATCGCTTTGCTTTAGCGCCTTATCAGGAACTTGTGGGCCAGCCAGATCGGCGCTCGGGCGGCAAGTTGCCAAATGCTCGGGTGCGCTGTTCATCAGCAGGCTGAGCAACTGCTGCTCTGTCAAGCTGATGATGTCGATGACCTTTTGGATGATCTGCCCTGACAGGTCCTGAAAGTCTTGCGTCATCATGATGTCGCCTAAAACGGCGCTTTGGTCATGTGCAAAAGTGCTGGACTGTTGGGCAAATTCTTCGCTGGCCAACATCAATTCATTGATCTCATCCTTGCCCGGAGGAGGTCCGTTTTGCATGTGGCGAACCACCTGCAAAAAACAGTTACTTTTTGATTTGAAATGACAGCATTCAGGTTGTGCCAAATCTATCAAATTCAGCACTTTGTTGGCAGCCACTTCGGTC
>JBIJDQ010000072.1:0-8118 GCA_044344025.1 Rhodoferax sp. | reverse complement strand
AGCGTCGAGGACTATGGTGGCTATTGAAGTGAAGGCAGCACACCTCGCAGCAATAGCGCATTGGCTTTTTGTAACTGTTACGAAATGCAGTTGATTCCAGCAATTGCCACTGAACGGTGGCATTCTTTGGTGCTGGCTACATCGTGGCTACACGGTACAAAACCCGGTACTGGCGGCTACATAGTGGCTACATAAAGCACAAAGAGAAAAACCGCACTACCATTTCGATAGTGCGGTTTCCTTATATTACTTGGGGTGGCTGATGGGGCTCGAACCCACGACAACAGGAATCACAATCCTGGACTCTACCGACTGAGCTACAGCCACCGAACTTTCTCATTATATACCGCTGAAGACTACTTGACTGCCGTTATTGCGGGTGCTTGACCCAAAGAATTTTGCGCATTCACTAAAGCTTTCGCTGGATTTGGTACAAGAATTTCGGCCTTCAAACGATCCTTCAAAGCCACATAGTAAGCTTGAGCTTCTGCTGAAGTCCACCACTGAGCGTACTGGTTACGATCCTGTTTTGCAGATGCCTGGGCCGCCTCGTCTCGAGGCACAATTTTGTTGACACGGACAACCGCGTAGCCTTTCGTGCCAAGTTCGACCCCAATCCAAATCGGCAACATCGCAGGATCAGCACGCAATGCAGCAACTAAAACGGCAGGATGAACATTTTGCGATTGATCACGAGATACCACCAATGCAGTTGGCAACGGCGCTGTTGGTGCATTAGTCTTCCAAGCGGTGAGCTTCTCAACACCGTCCCTCACAGCGAATTCGGCCGCCTTGGTTGCAACGACCGCCTCTCGGACCTGTAAGCGGACTTCAGCCAAAGGCATAAGTCTGGCAGGCTGATACGCGACGACGTGGCCCGCAACCAATTGACTGACCGCAGTCTCAATGGCTTCGGTATTGCGTTTCTTTTCTATCGTGTCCGTTGAAAAAACAGCTGCCAGAAATTTTTCGTTCGCAAGGACACCGCTCGCACCAGGCTGTGGCTTGCGCGCCACTTTGTCGGCAGTTTTGATTTCCAGCTTAAGCTTGTCGACCACTGGTTTCAGGCTGTCAGCCTGCTCATAAACCGTATTTGTAAAAATCTCCGCGACCTCCCCGTATTTGCGCTGTGCCTGCTGGGACTTCAAGTCCGACTCAATAGCGACACGCAACTCTTCAAAACTACGCTGGCGTGGCGTTTTAATATCGGTGAGTTGAATGATGTGGTACCCAAAATCAGACTCAACGACATCGCTAATTTCACCTTTTTTCATTGCAAACGCGGCGACTTCAAAGGGTTTGACCATCGCGCCGCGACCGAAAAAATCAAGATCACCACCCTTGGCCGCAGAACCCGTATCCTGTGAGTTTTTCTTCGCCAAATTGGCAAAATCTCCGGGCGCAGCACGCAATGATTTCAACAATTGCTCAGCCTTTGTTTTTGCTGCCAGCCGCTGTTCGGCAGGAGCATCTTTCGGTGCATTGATCAGGATGTGACTGGCCCTGCGCTCTTCATTTCCACTAAGACGCACGGAGTTTTGCTCGTAATAAGTCTTCAGATCACTTTCAGGAATCTGAATAGTTTTTTTGACAGCGTCCATGTCTAAAACAACATACTCAACCCGGGCTTCCTCTGGCGCTCTAAATAAGGCAGTGTTGGCTTGGTAATAGGCTTCAAGCTCTGCCTCGGATGGGTTGATCTTGCTGAAATAGTCGGCTGTTAAAAAATTGATGACCTGGACCTCACGTCTTTCGAAAAACGCGTTCAAGACAACATCAGCAACAGCCGATGTTGCGAATCCGGTTGCTCGTACACCAGCTTCCACCTGTTGCCGGGACAGGTCAACACGGACGTTGTTTTCAAAGCCTTCAGGCGTGAACCCTTGACTCGCCGCCAATTGCCGATACCGCTCCATGTCCATCTTGCCGTCAGCTCTGCGCAACGCCGCAATGGTTGGATCCTCCTGCAAATATCTGGCAAGACGCGCGTCACTGGTTGAAATCTTGTCCTTCTCAGCTGCAATCATGATGACCCGATCACGCACCAAACGTTCGAGTGTTGCATATCGAGCCTCTGGGGAGTCTAACAATTTCGCATCCATTGTTGGCATGGATGCGCGCATACGGTCTGCCTCCACCTTATGCGCAGAATCCCACTGTGTTTGAGTGATGTCATGCCCACCCACGCGCGCCACCGCTGTATCTGACTGGTTGGCTCGGTTGTAGCCATCAATACCGAAAAGTACAAACGAGGGAATGATCAACAAGAACATCACCATCATCATGACCTTGGTGTGTTTTCGGAAGATATCAAACATGCGCAAACTCTCCTTTGGGGCAACAAAAAAGGCGAACATGGTGTTCGCCTTTGTAAAGTAGGTGGTGGGTGATGACGGGCTCGAACCGCCGACCTACGCCTTGTAAGGGCGCCGCTCTACCAACTGAGCTAATCACCCCACCGATAACCAAAAATCAATTCAAAGCATCTTTCAATGCCTTACCTGGACGAAACTTCGGGACTAGGGCAGCCTTGATTTTAAGCGAGGTCCCCGTGCGAGGATTGCGCCCAACTCGCGCTGCACGTTTGCCAACCGCAAATGTACCAAAGCCCACCAAGGAAACCGAGCCGCCTTTGCTCAACGTTTGCTTTACCGCTTCAATAGCGGACTCTAACGCACGCGACGCCGATGCTTTGGACATGTCAGCATCTGTAGCAATGAAATCAATCAACTCAGTCTTATTCACGAAAAACCTCTCATGGGGTGTACAAATTCGATTTATGTCTCTTTATGAATTTTTGCGGGTAAGCCCCAAGAGCCCCGTCAAGACACTGGCGGACAGTGCACTAGGGCGATGCAGATTCACAATAGCAAACCGAGATTCTAGACTGGTTTAAGTGGCGTTCTTGGCATGGGGGTGGTAAATTTTTCGTTCTCCCGGTGCCGAACCAAGCAGCATCAAGCCTGTTCGATTTGTCGCGCAATTGCCTGGCCAACGTCTCGCGTTGAAGCAAAGCCACCTAAGTCACGCGTACGCGGCGCACCGCTCCCAAGAGCAAGCACCTGCTCAATGGCTGTCAAGACGGCCTGGTGCGCGGCTTTGAAGCCCAAAAAATCCAACATCATTGCTCCGCTCCAGATTTGACCAATAGGATTGGCAACTCCTTTGCCAGCGATGTCTGGTGCAGACCCGTGGACGGGCTCAAAAAGTGACGGAAACTTGCGCTCGGGATTGAGGTTGGCGCTTGGCGCAATGGCAATGGTGCCAGTGCAGGCAGGACCTAGGTCACTTAGGATGTCCCCAAACAAATTGCTGCCCACCACCACGTCAAAAAAATCGGGGCGTTGCACGAAATGGGCGGCAAGGATGTCAATATGAAACTTGTCAACCGTTACATCGGGGTAGCGATTGGCCATGGCAACTACCCGCTCATCCCAGAAAGGCATGGTGATGGCAATGCCATTGGATTTGGTGGCGCTGGTCAGATGCTTTTCAGGGCGCGACCGGGCCAACTCAAAAGCAAACTCCAGTACCCGGTCAACACCAATGCGAGACATTACCGTTTCCTGCATCACAATTTCACGCTCGGTACCCGCAAACATGCGTCCGCCAATACTTGAGTACTCACCCTCGGTGTTCTCCCGCACGATCACCATGTCAATCTCACCAGGCTCACGCGCACTTCCGTCACGTCGAACCACAGGGGCAATGATGCCGGGCATCAACCGCGCAGGGCGTACATTCACATATTGATCAAATTCCCGGCGAAATAACAGCAGTGAACCCCAAAGTGACACATGGTCTGGAATCTTCTCTGGCCAGCCAACTGCTCCAAAATAAATGGCATCGTGCGCGCCGATCTGGTCTTTCCAGTTGTCAGGCAGCATCTGGTTGTGTTTTTCAAAATAGTCCCAACTTGAAAAATCAAAGTGGTCAAACTTGAGATTAATGCCGAATTTGTCGGCCACGGCTTCCATGCAACGCAAACCTTCAGGCATAACCTCCTGGCCAATCCCGTCGCCCGCAATCACCGCGATTCGCTTCGTATTCATCTGTGAACCTACTTGACCCGGGCCCGTATCTCGGGGAGCGCTTTTTGCAGGTAATAGACCATCGACCAGATGGTCATCACCGCTGATATCCAAATCAGCCAGACCCCCCACACATGGGTGTTGATCAACCCAAGAAGCACGCCGTCAAACAACAGAAAAGCAATGGCCACCATCTGCGCGGTCGTTTTGAGCTTGCCAATCATGTGTACCGCCACGCTCTTGGACGCACCAATTTGCGCCATCCATTCGCGTAGCGCAGAAATGGCAATCTCGCGCCCGATGATGATTAAGGCGACAAATACGTCAGCCCGGCCCAAGTGAACCAACACCAGAACACAGGCACACACCAAAAATTTGTCGGCCACCGGGTCAAGAAACGCGCCAAACGCCGACACCTGGTTGAGTTTGCGCGCAAGGTAACCGTCAAGCCAATCTGTTGCGGCAAAAATCACGAACATCACGGTGGCAATCTCGTTGCGGGTTGATGCTTCAAGCGGCAAATAAAAGACACCCACGATCAGAGGAATCGCCACAATGCGAGCCCAGGTCATGAGGGTTGGAATGGTCCAAAACATGGCGCAATTGTGGCACGGGCTTTGACGCAGGTCCCACGCCAATCAATGCAGTGCGCGGTAAATTTCCTGAGCCAGCTCGTGCGAGATACCTTCAACTTGTGCAATGTCGTCAGCAGATGCCAGCGCCACGCCGCGCACACCCCCAAATCGCTGCAACAAACGGGCGCGCCGCTTGGGCCCGATGCCCGGAATTTCCTCAAGTTTGCCCCCATCCATGCGAACTTTGGCTCGGGCTGCACGCATGCCTGTGATGGCAAAACGGTGCGCCTCATCCCGAATCTGCGCAACCAGCATCAGCGCGGCTGAGTCCTTGCCCAAGTAAACCTTGTCGCGGCCATCGGCAAATACCAGTTCTTCCAGTCCGATTCGCCTGCCCTCACCTTTTTCAACCCCCACGATCAAAGACAAATCCAGGCCCAACTGCACAAACACCTCACGTGCCATGGACACCTGCCCCTTGCCACCGTCCACCAACACCAAGTCGGGCAAGCGCCCTGTGCCCGCAGGTGGGGCACCCGAGCGCTTTGCCTCCGCCAAGGTCTCAGCCAGCTTGCTGTACCGGCGCTGCAACACCTGGCGCATGGCAGCGTAGTCGTCGCCCGGTGTGATGTCATTGATTTTGAAACGACGGTACTCGGCGTTTTGCATCTTGTGGTGATGAAACACCACGCAAGATGCCTGGGTGGATTCACCCGCAGTATGTGAAATGTCAAAACACTCCACCCTTAATTCATCGAGGTTGTCCAGCGCCAGGTCCAGGGCATCCACGAGAGCCCGGGTTCGCGCTTGCTGAGAGCCCTCTTCTGCCAGCAGACGCGCCAACTTCAGATCTGCGTTGGTTTGCGCCATTTCAAGCCAAACCCGACGCTGCTCACGTGGGTTGTGCACCGCACTAATCTTGAAGCCAATCTGCGCGGCCAGCGCAGTCAACAAACCCTTGTCCACCGGCACACTCACCACCAAAGAGGGCGGCGCGGGCACGTTTAAATAGTGCTGGGCCACGAAAGCGTCAAGCACCTGCATCTCAACGCTACGCACCCCGATTGCCTCGTCCGAAGCCTCCACACCATCGAGCGCAGTGGCATCTTCCAAATGCACCGGAAAATAGGGCCTGTCACCCAGGTGCCGACCACCGCGCACCATGGCCAGGTTCACACAGGCGCGACCTCCTGAGACCTTGACCGCCAAAATATCAACATCGCGGTCAGATACGTTGTCCACCGACTGCTGGTGCAGCACGTTCGAGAGTGCCGCAACCTGGTTTCGCAACTCGGCCGCCCGTTCGAATTCGAGCTTGTCGGCGTGCGCCATCATGCGGGCCTCCAACTCCTGCATGATTTCCCGGGTATCACCGTTCAAAAAACGCTCCGCATCGCGCTGGTCTAGCGCATAAGACCCGGCCGTGATGTGCCCGACACAGGGTGCCGAGCAACGCTTGATCTGGTACAACAAGCATGGTCGGGTGCGGTTGTTGAACACCGAGTCTTCGCAGGTGCGCAGTTTGAACACCTTTTGCATCAACAAAATGGCTTCCTTGACCGCCCATGCGCTCGGGTAAGGCCCGAAGTAATGGTGTTTTTTGTCGACTGCACCACGGTAATACGACACTCGGGGAAACCAGTCGCCGTTGACCTTCACCGCTGAACTTTTATGGTCATTTAGGCCTGAAGTGCTTACCAATAAAGAGTCTTCAGCTATTATTTTTGAATAATTTGACAGTGGTGCCGAGGCACTGATTTTTAAGTACGGGTAGCTCTTGTCATCACGAAACAAGATGTTGTACTTCGGGTTGAGCGTCTTGATCAGGTTGTTTTCAAGCAGCAGGGCCTCAGCTTCAGAGCGCACCACGGTAGTTTCCATCCGCGCAATCTTCCTCACCATGTGGCCGATGCGGGTGCCACCATGGTTTTTTTGAAAATAGCTTGATACCCGCTTCTTCAAATTGATGGCCTTGCCCACATACAACACGGTGCCTTGGGCATCGAAATAACGGTACACACCAGGCAGCGCGGGCAGGCTGGCCACATCGCTGAGCAACTGTTCAGGGTGCGTTGCAATGGCTTGGGCGAGCGGACCGTCAGTCAGTGTCTTGGAGGGTTCTTGTTCGGGCATAGGTGCGTATTGTGGACAATCCGGCCATGCACTGCGAATCCCCCCACCCCAAACTGCGCTGGGACATTTTTTGCCGGGTCATCGACAACCATGGTGACATTGGTGTGTGCTGGCGGCTGGCCAGCAATTTGGCCCGGCGCGGCCACACGGTACGCCTGTGGGTGGACGATGCAAGTGCGCTGGTCTGGATGGCCCCACAGGGTGAACATGGGGTTTCGGTTGTAGCTTGGACAACGCCAATTGACATGACTGAAATCGTCCCGGGTGACGCGATGATTGAGGCCTTCGGCTGTGAAATTGCTCCTGAATTTGTAGCTTCATATGCAATTTTTATAAGGGCTAACGGTCAAAAAAGCAGATGGATTAACCTGGAGTACCTCAGCGCGGAAGGCTTTTCAAACCGTTGCCACGGCTTACCCTCACCCGTCATGTTTGGCCCTGGCAAAGGCTTGGCCAAGCATTTCTTTTACCCTGGTTTCACCAGAGGCACGGGTGGGTTGTTGCGCGAGCCAGATTTACTTGAGCGCCAAGCGCAATTCGACCGTAAAGCCTGGTTAACAGACGCAGGCATGCATTGGGACGGCGAGCGCCTGGTGTCACTCTTTTGTTATGAGCCTGTCGGCTTGGGCGACCTGCTGAACACCTTGGCCGATGACGCACACCCTACCCGCCTGCTGGTGACTCCTGGTCGGGCCTATGAGGCTGTAAAGGCAGAAATTTTAAGGAAAAAAAGCCTGGGGTCCTTATGGAATAAGCGTGGAAAGCTATCGTTTTCATATTTACCACAACTCAGGCAAACTGATTATGATCACCTGCTATGGGCCTGCGACTTGAATTTTGTACGCGGTGAAGATTCGTTGGTGCGGGCGCTCTGGGCTGGCAAGCCACTGGTTTGGCAAATTTACCCGCAAGACGATGGCGCACATGGACCCAAATTGGATGCCTTTCTGACCTGGTTGCAAGCCCCGCCCTCGTTGCTCCTGGCACATGCCATTTGGAACGGACTCAACACGACTGCCGCAGCAGACCCGCAGCAGCCTTGGCTGACCAGTCAGAACCTGACCGATTGGCAGGTTGCGATTGAACTGGCACGCAAAACCCTGCTGGATCAAGATGATCTGGCACATGCACTGATCGATTTCGCATCGAAAACCCACTAAAATAACGGGCTGTGTGCGGCACTGCGTTGATTTTCTTCAAGGCTCAAGCCGCCCTCGCCGCCAGATGCGCGGCCTACTTTCACTCTCTGATTATGAAAATCGCTCAAGAAATCCGCGCCGGCAACGTCATCATGCATGGTAAAGACCCTATGGTCGTCCTTAAAACCGAATACGCTCGTGGCGGCCGCGGCGCTGCCACCGTGCGCATGAAACTCAAAA
>JBIJDQ010000315.1:0-3707 GCA_044344025.1 Rhodoferax sp. | reverse complement strand
GCCTGATCGCCAACTTCGGTACCGAGGTGGTTTTGCGGGCCGACGACAAAATCGACAACGTGATCCTCGACAAGAAAGATTGCACCTACTCGTACTTTGCCGACCCCATGTACATCTGCATGGACGAGGAATTCAACCAGTATGAAGTGGAAGCCGAAAACATGGGTGACTCGCTCAGCTACCTCGAAGACGGCATGCCACTTGAAGTGGTGTTCTATGACGGCAAGGCCATTTCGGTCGAGTTGCCCACCAGCGTGGTGCGTGAAATCACCTGGACCGAGCCAGCAGTCAAAGGTGACACATCAGGCAAGGTGCTCAAGCCCGCCAAACTGGCCACCGGTTTTGAAATTGGGGTGCCAATTTTTGTGGCACAAGGCGACAAGGTCGAAATCGACACCCGAACCGGCGAGTACCGTAAACGCGTTTAAGTAAAAACAGGTGTCAGAACGGCACCTTCAGGCAAAAGGCTTCCGAGAGAAGCCTTTTTTTTGGCCCACAATAACCGCCTATGGAACACACCCAAACCTTGCCCAATTTGCTTACGGAACAGCGCATGGCCGATGCCTGGTCCGAGTTGCTGAAGTACCCAGCCGACGCGATGGTACTGCGCGCCAATGCCCATCGACTTGCTTTTGCCGATCCAGAGTTTCTGCTTCGCCGCGACACCCGTGGCATCCGGATTCAACTGGAAATGCTCAAGCCTGACTTGGACCAAGCAGAACAAGGCATTGAACATACCGTCGTGGTTTTTGGCAGTGCACGTTTTTCGTCACCTGAAAAAGCTCAGGCAATGCTGGAGGATGCCCGGCAAAGCAACGACCCACAAGCACTCGTTGAAGCGAACCGCCATGTGCGCAATGCACGCCATTACGAACAAGCACGGTTGTTTGCCAGATTGGTTGCCAGTTACAGCGCCTCTTTAACGCCAGAGCAGCGCTTCTATATCTGCACCGGCGGTGGCCCAGGGATCATGGAAGCAGCCAACCGTGGTGCCCATGACATGGGTGCACCCACTGTTGGTCTGAACATTGCGCTGCCGCATGAGCAACACGCCAACCCTTACGTCACACCCAGTCTGAGCTTCAAATTTCACTACTTCGCGATGCGCAAGATGCACTTCATGATGCGTGCCAAAGCATTGGTTGCTTTTCCGGGTGGTTTTGGCACGCTTGACGAATTATTTGAAGTCGTCACCCTGGTACAAACCAAAAAGGCGCAACCGGTACCCATCGTTTTGTTTGGCAGTGACTACTGGAAACGACTGTTAAACGTGGATGTTTTACTGGAAGAAGGCGTTGTGTCCAAAGAAGACCTTCAATACCTCTCCTACGTGGATGACCCTCAAGCCGCTTGGGATGTGATCAAGAACTTTTACGACCTGTGACTGGCGGACGCAAACGCCACGCAGCACGCGCGCCAAAAGCCACACCGGCCCCAACCGTCCAAAAAACAAGGGACACACCCAAAGCCGTGCCCGCAGTGCCAAACAACATGGGCATCAGCACACTTGACGCGTTGATGGCCATCAACCTGAAACCCAAAGCCTCACCGTGACGCGCCTCGGGCGTGATCTGGTGCAGCACACTCATGATCATTGGTTGCACAGACCCCAGTGACACACCCAGCAAGACCGAGCAAACCCCCATGGTGAACGCATCAGGCATCAAGGGATACGCCACAAACAGCGCGGCGGTGGCAACCATCGCCGTCGTCACCACCACCCATTCACGCAAATGCGAGGCAAACAACGGCAGGGCCACACGCACCCCGGTGGCGGCCAGCGCAAAACCACCTAGGATGGCCCCAATGGCCGATGCACTCAAGCCCCGCTCGTGCCCCAGCACGGGCACCACAAAGGTGTGAACATCCCAACAAGATGACAGCAGCCAGTTCACCACCATCAAGCGTCGCATCATCGGCTCACGCAGCAAATCCCAGGCACGGCCCTTGGTCGCACCGGGCTTCACGGGGACCGGTGGCAGTTCAACCGTGCGACGTACCCAAAACCAGGTCATCAATGGCAGGCACGCCATTGCAAAAAACGCCACCCTGAAACCAGCCAGATCAATCAGAAAACCCGCCGACAGGGGCCCAACAAAATTTGACAGCGCTGGTCCAATTGACAACCAACTGAACATGCGCTTGAGCTCAGCGGTATTTTGCGCGGACCGCCCCACATGACGCTGCAAAGTAATGGCTGCCACACCAGTAGCGCCCCCGGTCATCAAGGCACTTAAACACAGCACCGGAAATACCGGCCAAGCCGCAGCCAACCCCGCACCCACGCAGGCCATAAAAGCGCAAAAAATAACGGGGCGCCTAAATCCGTTGCGGTCTGCATAACGACCCGCAGGCAAAGCCAGAAACACCTGGGTTAGCGCAAATAATGACAGTAAAACACCTACCGCCAGCGCACTGTAACCCTCACGTAACGCCATCAAGGGTGCGGCCATGCGCATGCCGGCCATGCAAGCGTGCAAACTGATGTGACCGGCAATCAACCGCGCCAGAGCCACAGAGCCCAGGGGTTCGGCAACAACCGTCAAAACGCAAGTCCAGAAAAAACTTGCCAAGGGCCACGCAGTTGCTTAGTCAATGTTCCAGCCCCTTGTTTGCGCATTGGCTCAGCACCTCAGGATTCAGGGGTGTCAGAGCCTTGCCGTGCAATAGAAAGCTCGTCAAGTTATCAGCAGCCAGCTGCGCCATGGCCAGGCGGGTGGGTCGCGTGGCGCTGGCAATGTGGGGAGTCAGTACCACGTTGGGCACCGTCAGTAGATCTGGATGCACAGCAGGCTCCCCCTCAAACACGTCCAGGCCTGCCGCGGCAATCACACCCTGACGCAGGGCGACCGCCAGCGCGGCATCGTCCACAATTCCGCCGCGTGCGATGTTGACCAGGGTGGCGCTCGGCTTCATCTGTGCCAGCTCATCAGCACCAATGGCATGGTGCGACTCAGCCGTGTAGGGCAGCACCAATACCAGGTGGTCAGCGCGCTGCAACAGCTCGGCTTTGCTCACATAGCTTGCGCCACAGGCGGCCTCGGTTGTGGCATCCAGACGTGAACGGTTGTGGTAGAGCACCGTCATGTTGAACCCTAACGCCCCACGCCTGGCGATGCCTTGGCCAATGCGCCCCATGCCCAGAATGCCCAAGGTGCTTCCATGCACATCAGCGCCGGCAAACATGTCGTAACGCCAGCGACTCCAGAGTCCGGCACGCAAGTAGTGTTCACTTTCTGCCATGCGCCGGGCGGTTGCCATCAGCAGCGCAAAACCAAAATCTGCCGTTGTTTCAGTCAACACACCGGGCGCGTTTGTGGCAAGCACACCCGCGGCGGTCATGCCAGCGAGATCAAAGTTGTTAAACCCCACCGCCATGTTGGCGCATATCTTCAAGTCGGGACAGGCGGCAAGCAACTCGGCAGTGATCCGTTCACTGCCCGTGGTGAAGGCACCTTGCTTACCCTGCAACTGATCAATAAGTTGGGTTGGGGTCCACATGGTGTCGGCCTGATTTGATGTGACGTCAAAATCCCCGGCCAACTGACCCAACACCTCAGGAAATACCGCTCGCGCAATCAATATTGAAGGTTTCATAGTGCGACCCATTGTGAGCCCACTGACCCGCGACGGTGCAGGGTCGGTCAAGCAAATTTACTTGCCGTACCCAACTTATAGTGGTTTTACCAATGAAAAAAGCCACCCGA
>JBIJDQ010000030.1:0-11844 GCA_044344025.1 Rhodoferax sp. | reverse complement strand
CTGGCGCGGTGAGCAACCAGGTGAACGATGTAGCGCTCTCGGAGCTGATTTTTGTGATTGGCTCCAACCCCACGGCCAACCACCCGGTGGCGGCCACCTGGATTAAAAACGCCGCCAAAAAGGGCGCCAAGATTGTGCTGGCCGATCCGCGTGATACCGACATGGGTAAACACGCCTGGCGCGCCCTGCAGTTCAAGGCCGACACCGATGTGGCCATGCTCAATGCGCTGATTTACACCGTGATTGAAGAAGGCTTGACAGATGAGCCCTTCATTCAGAACCGGGCCAACAATTTTGAGGCTTTGAAGGACAAGGTCAAAGCCTACAGCCCCGAGGCCATGGCACCCATCTGCGGCATTGCCGCCGCCACTTTGCGTGAAGTGGCACGCGCCTATGCCACAGCCAGCAGCGCTATGATTTTGTGGGGCATGGGTGTCAGCCAACATGTGCATGGCACCGACAACGTGCGCTGCCTGATTGCCTTGGCCAGCATCACAGGGCAGATTGGCAAGCCCGGCTCTGGCCTGCACCCGCTGCGTGGACAAAACAATGTGCAAGGTGCCAGTGATGCGGGCCTGATCCCGATGATGTTCCCCAACTACCAACGGGTGACCAATAAAGAAGCCCACCACTGGTTCGAGAACTTCTGGAACACCCCCCTGGACGACCAACCCGGCTACACCGTGGTGGAGATCATGCACAAGGCACTGGCCCCCGAGATCGACCCGCACAAGATTCGGGGCATGTACATCATGGGTGAGAACCCGGCCATGAGTGACCCGGACCTGAACCACGCACGCCATGCGCTGGCATCGCTTGAACATTTGGTGGTGCAAGACATCTTTATGACCGAGACCGCCTGGCTGGCCGATGTGGTGTTGCCCGCCACCGCCTGGCCCGAGAAAACCGGCACGGTGACCAACACCGACCGCATGGTTCAGCTGGGCCAACAGGCGATTGACCCGCCGGGCCAGGCCAAGCCGGATTTGTGGATCATCCAGCAAATCGCCCAACGCATGGGTTTGACGTGGTGCTACCCGGGTGCACACTGTGGTGTAGCGGCGGTTTTTGAGGAAATGCGCCAGGCCATGCATGCCAGCATTGGTGGTATCTCCTGGGCGCGGCTGCAACGCGAGTCCAGCGTGACTTACCCTTGCCACAGCGAGACCGATCCTGGGGAACCAACGGTGTTCACCGACCACTTTGCCACCGACGATGGCCGGGTGCACTTGGTGGGGGCAGACTTCATTCACGCGGACGAGCGCCCGGACGCCAACTACCCCTTTGTGCTGATCACTGGACGGCAGTTGGAGCACTGGCACACCGGCAGCATGACGCGCCGCGCCACCGTGCTGGACGCGCTTGAGCCCATGGCCACAGTGTCCTTGAACGGGGCTGATTTGTTAGCTTTGGGGGTACAGGCTGGTGATGTCGTTACGGTGCAGTCACGCCGGGGCGAAGTGGCGCTTCGGGCACGCCGTGACGATGGCACGCCCGCGGGCACGGTGTTTATGGCGTTTGCGTACCACGAGGCGGCAGCCAATTTGCTGACCAATGCGGCGCTGGATCCGGTGGGCAAGATTCCGGAGTTCAAGTACTGCGCGGTGTCGGTGCGTGCAGCGGGCTCGCTGCCACCCACCACCGGGTACATGGCTTGGCAGCGCCTTCAAGATCAGGTCGGTGTGCAGGCCCCGCCAGTTTCAACCGCCTGACCCAGACGGCGCAGCAAACTGCGCAATTTGGCTGGGCGCACCGGCTTGTCCAGCAGCACCAAACCGGCGGCCTGCGCCTGCTTCCTCGCCGTGTTGCCGGTGTCCCCGCTGATCAGGAAAGCGGGGATCTCCCGGCCAGCAACTTGGCGCACCACATGCACCGCCCTAATGCCGTCTGTGTCGTCCCGAAGACGGTAGCCGCAGGCAATGATGCTGGGCCCCTGCCCAGCCCCCACCAGGACACAGGCTTGCGCTGGGCCATCGGCGACCATCACCCGACAGCCCCATGAGGCCAGCAATTGCGTCAGTGCACCCCGCACAAGGGGGTCATCTTCAATCACCAGCACGCGCATGCCGATTAATGGGTCTGGCTGCGCATCGGCTACAAAAATCTCGGGGTCAGCGCTGGGCACACCTTTCCAGACAGGTGCAATTACCCTAAAACGTGTGCCATGACCTGGCGCAGAACGCATGGACAAAGGCAGGCTCAACAACGCGCAGGTGTGGGCCACAATGCTCAAGCCAAGGCCCAATCCCTTGGCCTGGTTGCGCTCCAGGTTTTCAACCTGATAGAACTCCTCAAAAATTTTTTCGTGATGCGCTTCGTGAATGCCGATGCCACTGTCCCACACCTCAATACGGGCTTGCTGCTTGCCGCGGCCCAGCCGACAGACCACCAGCACGCCACCCTTTTGGGTGTAGCGCAGCGCATTGCTGACCAGATTGAACAAAATGCGGTGCAGCAAAAAAGGGTCGCCATGCAACCAAACCAACGAAGGTCGAATGCGCAAACGCAACCCTTTACCGAGTGCTTGCGCCTCAAAGCTGTCGCGCAATTGCGAAAATACCTTCGCCACAGAAAAAGGCTGCGCCAGCACCTTCACGTCACCCGCGCCAAATCGCGACACGTCAAACCAGTCTTCAAGCATGTCCTGCAGGGTTCGCACCGAGGCCTCCATGCCAACCACCAACTGGTGAATGCCAGAGTCATGAGGCAACTGTGACAGACGCGCCAGAAACATGCCCATGGCATGGGTTGGCTGGCGAAAATCATGGCTTGCCGCCGCCAAAAACCGGGACTTGGCCTGGCTGGCCGCCTCAGCAGCCTCTTGCCTGATGCGCAGTTGCTGCGTTTGTTCTCGCGCCGTTATGTCGGTCATGACAACCAGCAGCGCCGTCTCCCCTGCGGCATTCTGGGTGCATGCACAGGTCAGGTGCGCACTGAAGCATGTGCCATCTGGCCTAACCATGGGCAGCTCGCAGGCTTCCGGGCAGCCGGTAGCAACAAGCCGACGGCTCAACAGGTAAAAAATGTCGCCGCCTTGCGTGGTCATGAAGGCACTGAAGGCGTGGCTGGTCAGCGCATGGTGTGGCACACCCAGCAAACTGGCAGCCGCCTGGTTGGCCTGCACGATGACACCGTCACCGCGGACGATGCAGTAACCACCCGGTGCAAGGTCAAACAGCGCTGCATACCGTGCGCGTTCGGCTTCGAGTTGGGCCTGTGCCTCGCGCAGGGCCGAATTTTGCATTTTCAGTTCGAGTTGGTGCAGTTGCAACTGCAGCAGCAGCGCGTCAGCGGGCATTTCAATGGGGCTGTTAGTGGGTCTGTCACAGGGTAAGGCGTGCGGCACGCCATGCCCTTGGTGCAGGATGGATGGCACCCTTGAATCAGACGGTCTCATAGGTCGTCATTGCTTAAAAACTCCCGTTAGGCTTGCTGCAACTGCAGCGTGGCCGAAAGTTTAACCGGTGCATTGAGCCGCTCAATTCAGCCAATCGGGTCGCAACAGCAGCACCGCGCCCAGCGCGAGCATCACCACCCCACTGAGCAGTTTGAGCCAGCGCCCGGTGCGCTCGGTCAGTTTGCGGTTGCCCAAAGCCACCACGGCCACGGTGACCATCAGGGCATCGTCGGCCATGTAGCCCAAAATATACAAACCCAGGTACGCATAATGCGCCGCCACACCCACGCCCTGCTGGGTCAACACGGCGGTGTAAATCGCGGGTAGCCCGGCTGTGCAGAGCAGTTCCACAAAATTGACCACCACGGCCAGTGTGGCCACCGCCAACAGTGACCCGGTGAGAGAGCCCGCCGCCAGCACCTTGCGGGCCCGTGCGTACAAGCCCGGTTTGGCCGCTTCGGGAATGGAAAACGAGAAGCCTTTGCCCCAGGCCAGAAAGTCCTTCACATTCACCGCACCCACCAGCAAGGCCGTGCCGGCCAAAGCCCAGCGCACCTGGTTTGACAGACCAATGGCCAAAAAAACATTCAGCCACGCCGCCATGAAGGCGTAATACACCGCGCCGCTGACCAGGACAAACGTGCCCGCCACCAGCGCCATGCGGCGCCGGTTCTGCAAACGGACCAGCAGCGACAGCAAAAACAGCAGCACCCACATCGCGCAGGGGTTAAAGCCATCCAGCAGGCCCAGCGCCAGGGTAAAAAGTGGCAAGCCGATTTGTGACACATCCAGGGCACCAAAAAGCCGGGTCTGCACCGTTTGGGGCGCCACCGTGCCCTGATCAATCCAGGCCAGCACCACCGGACCACTCTCGCCGGGATCGCCAAAACCCATCAGAATGCGCCCATCCATCACAAACATGGGCACACCCGGTGGCCAGACCCCGGCCTTCTCTGACAAATCCATCAGCTCGTCACGCGCGCTCGTGTCCTGGTCAACGGCGCGAAAAACCACGCGCAACTGCGGTCGCTGGGTGGCCAGTTGGGCCAAAAAGGCCTTGGCATCGGCGCAGTGGGGACAACCGTCCCGCACGTAAACCACCAAAACGCCCGGCTCCACCTGGGTCGAGGCCGCTTTGTCTGCCGGAGCAACACCCGCCAGTGCCGCGCCCCACAGCGCCAACAACAGGCTCAAGACACGACAAATGGCCAAACCCATGGTTTACCGCCGGGCAAGGGTTGCAGGTGCTCCGTGTGTCAAATTGCCCGGACTGGTTGGTTCACAAACGGCCAGTTCATCGGGCAACAGTGGCTCAACCGCCTGCATCTGCACCGCCAGAACTTCCAAGGTGGCCTCCGACGCATCAGCACCCGCAGCCTGGCGGGCTACGATGCGTTCACGCAACTGCTCGGGCGTGGCGTGGGGTGCCAGGATGCTGAACGGCACACCGAGGTCAACGGCCAACTTGGCAAAGGTGGCGCGGTCTGCACGCTTCAAAAAAGTGGCATCCACCACCACCGACCAACCGGCGCGCAGCAGGCTGTCCGCCAGCGTGTGCAATCTGGCGTAGGTGAGGTCATGGGCCTCAGCGGCGTAAAGACCACCACCCACTGGAGAATGGCTGCACGCCGTGCTTTCCAGCCCAAACAGGTGCTTGCGCGCCACATCGGCACGCACGCGCAGGGTGCAGGCTTGGGCATCACTTTGCAGCAACAGACTCGATTGCATGGTCTTGCCGCTGCCCGACAACCCATGGGTGATCACCAAGCGTGCAGGTGGCGGTGCTGTCAACTGCTCGGCCAGGGCCAGGTAACGCAAAGCGGCACCGTCACCGGCCCCGGTGGGCAGTGCGGCCACCTTGGCACGCACCAAGGCGCGGTAGACCGCATAAAACCGCAGCAACAACGCAGCCTCATCGTCGCCGCTACAGCTCAAGACCTCGTTCACAAACCAGTTGCCCAAGCCTGGCTGGCCGTGCGCCAGCAAGTCCATCCAGGTGAACGCGATCTCGCATGCCACATCAATCCAGCGCAAGTCCTCGCTGAATTCAATGCAGTCAAACAGCCGCACCTGCTGGTTGATCAGCACCATGTTGGCCAGGTGCAGGTCGCCGTGGCATTCACGAACGAAGCCCCAATGTTTGCGCGCCATCATCAACGGGCGCAGATGTGCAAACTGCGCCTCGGTCCAACGCTGTAGCGCCATCAGCCGGGCATTGACATCGGCTTGCGGCAACAGGGCGCACAAATCAAAAAAATTGTCGTGCATCGGCTCCACAACCTCACCAGGCAGGCCCCACAGCGAGTCAGGCGGGGCAACAGCCGCAGCGCCATGAAAAGCCACCAAAGTCCGTGCCAAGCCAGTCAAATGGGCTGGTAGCAGTTCGCCCCGGTCACACACCCGGTCAAGCCGCGCCGCTTCATCAAAACGCCGCATCTTGACGGCGTATTCAATGGGCACGCCAGTGCCTTCCAGCTGCGGGTCTTCGGGCGTGTTGCAAATGGGCACCACCGCCAGGTAAAGATCGGGCGCATAACGCTGGTTCAGGCGCAACTCCTCTTGGCAACAGGCGTGGCGTTTCTCCAGGGTGCTGAAGTCCAGAAACGGCAGTTTCAGGGGCTTTTTGATTTTGTAGGCCAAGTCGCCTGCCAGCAGCACCCAAGAAATAGGGGTCTGAACCAGTTCAACCGACGACGCGGCACCCGGAAAACGCCACGGCACCAGCAAAGCCTGCATCAGCGGCGGCAAGGTCTGGTCCATGGCAAATCCTCCATCGGTTTGTTGCACGGACTGGCACAGCCTGCGGGCGTGCGCGCTGCCAAAGCAATGTGGTCAGGTTAGGCTTTGCGCACGCCGCGCCATTGATAAATCTCAAACCTTGTGCAGACAGCGGCCAGGCCTGGGTGGCTTTGAAGGGTTCACCCCCCTATCATCTGGCGAATCTTGCCTGTAAGATTTTGGGTGAAAAAGTTGTGCTTGCGGCCGTTTTGGCGCGTGTTGCTGCCCTTTGAGCCCCGCTGTAAAGTTGAACCCATGAAACCCTCTGCCCAACCAGCCCATGACAAGGCGGGAAACTCGCGCCGGATGCAGGAGCGTGACCTCCTTGATGCGGTGCTCAAGTCCGTTCCCAATGCCATCATCAGTGTTGACCTTGAGGGGTGCATCCGAATATTCAACCCGGCCGCCGAGCGCATGTTCGGGCGCAGTCGTGCCAGCGTGCAAGGGGAATCGGTTGAGCTGCTGATGCCGGAGCGCCTGCGCCCGGGGCACCATGAGGCCCAACAGCGTTTTGCCAAGTCCGAGGGCCACAGCCGCATGATGGGTTTGCGCCGGGTCAAAGGCTTGCGCGCCGACGGCCAGGAGATTGACCTGGAAGGTGTCATCAGCCATGTCAAGCTCCCGCATGGGCAGTGGTCCCTTATCAGCCTGCACGATGTGACCGCTCGGGTGCAGGCAGAGGTGCAATTGCAACATTCACGCACCCAGTTGACCGAATTGACCCGCAAGCTAATGTCCCAGGAGCGGGTACTGGTCAAACGACTCGCGCAAGTGCTGCATGACCAGCTGGGGCAAACCCTGGCGGCGGTGCGAATGTGCCATGAGACCCTTCTTGACCTGCAAGCGCCCGAGGTGCAGCCCAGCAACCACCAGCGCTTGCAGGATCGCATGGGCACCCTCATTGGCCAGGCCATTGCGCAAGTCAGGCAGGTTCTGCTTGACCTGCGACCGCCCCTGCTTGATGACCAGGGGCTGTGCGCGGCGCTGGACAACGAGTTGCGCAACCGGGCGCGCAATGCCCCAAAAATTGACATCACCATTCACATGCCGCGCCAGCTGGAGGCCCTGCGCTGGCCAGCCGATGTGGAGTACGCCGCCTTCATGGTGGTGCGCGAGGCCGTTGAGAACGCCTTGCGCCACTCAGGTGGCCAAGCCATCGTGATCGACATGACGGGTACCGCCTTGTCGCTGCACCTGACGGTCACCGACAACGGTGCGGGCATGCCCCAGGGCACTGAACTCAGCGTGGGGCACCTTGGTATTTTGGGCATGCAGGAGCGCGCCCTGGCGGTGGGTGCCAGCGTCACTTGCGGCCCTGCGCCAGACGCAGGCACACGGGTGACCTTTCACTGGCAATGCACCTCATAGCCGCACAACCAAGTTGCATGCTTGGGCTGCCTCCAATGGGACCGACCAAGCAAACGCCTTTTGATCACATTGATCGCCCAAAATAGCTATTAATTAAATAGCTACAAACGCATACCTGATAAGCACATCAGGCCTATTTCTTATAAATTTTTGCCAAAAACCGCTTTTTCAGGTCAAGGCCAGGCCCTGGCTCAAGCGCAAGCGCTATTTCTCCTGGATACGAGCCAGGTAATCAAGCAATGCGGCAATGCGGTTGCGGGCATGCAGATCAGCTGGCTGGGTGTCTTCGGCGCGGTAAACGTAGCCCCAAACCGGCATTTCACGCGCACCGTGGGAGCCAATGACGGCGTAAACCCTGCCGTCAATCACCTCCCAGATGCGCTGACTGGGAAAAACACCGCCGTTGTCACGCGCCAGCCTGGTCAGGTCGGTGGGCGGCTTGGTCAAATGGGGGCGCATGCCGCCGTCGCCTTTGGCCGTGATCCCATGGCAGCTGGCACAGCTGGCCATGAATTCGTTGCGACCGAAATCAACACTGGTCTGCGCCAGACTAATGGTGCTTGAAAGCAGAACACCGCACAGGGCAGTCAGTTGAAGCATGGCTTTTTTGGGTTTCATAAATGACCTTTCAGTTGGGAAGGAAAAACTCGTTGGATGACCCAAGTGTCTTTTGATGCACCACTTCGGGCTTGATTATTCGCAACGTGGTGACGCTGATCGGGGCTAATCTGACAACCCATGTTTTCCCATCCAAAATTGCCACCAGGAGCTGAAATGAAGACCGATTTCCAGATAAAGAGTGATGTTCAGTCCGAATTGCTGTGGGACCCGCTGGTGCCAGAAGCCAAGATCGGGGTGTCGGTGAATGAAGGGGTGGTGACCTTGACCGGGCACCTGGATGCCTATGCCGAAAAAGTGGCGGCAAAGCGGGCGGCCGAACGGGTGACGGGGGTCAAGGCGATCGCACTTGAAATTGAGGTGATCCCGGTGGGCTCTCATAAGCGCAGTGACACCGAGATCGCCCTGGCCGTGGAACATGCACTGAACTGGAACACCTCAATACCCGCAGACCAGGTCAAGGTGGCGGTGGAAAAGGGCTGGGTGACTCTGAGTGGGGAACTTGAATGGAATTTTCAGCGCCGCTCAGTAGAGCGCATGGTGCGGCCACTCAAGGGGGTTGTCGGCATCACGGACAACATCAAGCTGAAGGCGACGCCTGCCCCGGAGAATCTGAAAGACCGGATTCAGGAGGCCTTGACCCGACAGGTGATGCGCGAGGTACGGCGGATCGACGTGACAGTAGATGGCAGCAAGGTGACCCTAAACGGCCATGTGCACTCCTGGGCGGAGAGGAATGCCGCCGAGGGAGCCACTTGGTCGGCTCCGGGCGTAAGTCATGTGGTCAACCTGCTGACGGTTGCGGCCTAGGTCACCCTTAACACCCTGCCCAAGACGCAAAAAATGCAACCGTCTGATCGACCTCAAGGGGTATTGGCCAGGTCTGCGGGCACGGTGCCAGACGATGCCCTGATCATCGTGCCGGTGCGCAACATGGTGATGTTTCCCGGCATGTTGGTGCCTATCAGCATTGGCCGGGAAGGCTCCATCAAGGCGGCTCAGAGTGCCGTCAAGGCCGAGCGACCGGTGGGCATTTTGATGCAGCACCAGCTCGAGCTTGAGGCCCCCACGCCAGCAGACATGGAACCCATGGGCAGCGTGGCGACCATTTTGCGGTATGTGACCTCGGCCGATGGCTCGCATCACATCATTTGCCAGGGTCAGCAGCGGTTTAGGGTGATCAAGTTTTTGGACGGTTTTGACTTCATGGTGGCGCGTGTCGAGCGCATTGCAGAGACCAGTGCGCCAGATGACTCTGAAATTGAGGCGCGCTTCTTTCAACTCAAGGAGCGCGCCCTTGAGGTACTGCAACTGCTGCCCAATGTGCCGCAGGAAATGCTGCAAACGGTGCAAGATGTGGACACACCCGGCATGCTGGCCGACCTGGTGGCGGGCTACGTGGACATCAAACCAAGCGAGAAGCAGGAGCTGCTTGAAGAGATTGACCTGCGCAAGCGGCTTGACCGCGTCATTGCCATGCTGGTGCACCGCATTGAAGTGCTGAACCTGTCGCGTGACATTGACCAGCGCACCAAGGCCAGCATTGGCCAGCGCGAGCGCGAGTTCCTGATGCGCGAGCAAATCAAGTCGATTCAGAAAAAGCTGGGGGAAGAAGGTGGCGACAACAGCGCTGAACTGGCTGAATTGAGCAAATTGATTGACGATGCCAACATGCCCGAAGATGTTGCCAAGCAGGCAAAAAAGGAACTGAAGCGACTGGAGCGAATGTCTGACAGTTCAACCGAGTATTCCATGGTGCGCACCTACCTTGATTGGCTGGTGGAGTTGCCGTGGAAGCCGCCGGAGCCGGACCAAATTGATGTGGCCCAAGCACGGCAGGTGCTTGACAACGACCACTTCGGGCTCGAAAAGGTGAAAAAGCGCATTCTTGAATTTCTGGCGGTGCGCAAACTCAAGCCTGGTGGCCACGGTCCGATTCTTTGCCTGGTAGGTCCACCGGGGGTGGGAAAAACGTCGTTAGGGCAGTCCATAGCCCGGGCTCTGGGCCGTAAATTTGCCCGTGTCTCGCTGGGTGGCGTGCATGACGAGGCCGAAATTCGTGGTCACCGGCGCACCTACATCGGGGCCCTGCCCGGCAACATCATTCAAGCCTTGAAAAAGGCAGGCACGCGCAGCTGCATCATGATGCTCGATGAGATTGACAAGCTAGGTACCGGCATCCATGGTGACCCATCGGCGGCGATGTTGGAAGTGCTTGACCCGGAGCAAAACAACACGTTTCGTGACAATTACCTGGCGGTGCCTTACGACCTGTCACAAGTTATTTTTATCGCGACGGCCAACATGCTTGACCCCATACCCGGCCCCCTGCGTGACCGCATGGAGGTGCTGCACCTGGCGGGTTACACCCAGGACGAAAAACGTGAAATCGCCAAACGGTACCTGGTGCAGCGCCAGCTGGATGCCACCGGGCTGAGCGCTGAGCAACTCTCGATCACCGACGAAGCTTTGGCCAGCATCATCAGCCACTACACGCGCGAGGCCGGGGTGCGCAACCTGGAGCGTCAGATTGGCGCGGTCTGCCGCAACATTGCGGTGCAAATCGCCGAAGGCAAACGCCAGTCGAAACATGTGGATGTGCCTGACCTGAGCGAGATTTTGGGGCAACCCAAGTTTGAGAACGAGGTGGCTCTGCGGACCGGCTTGACTGGCGTGGCCACCGGCCTGGCATGGACACAGGTGGGCGGCGACATTTTGTTCATTGAGGCAACCCGCACCAACGGCACCGGACGCCTGATCCTGACCGGGCAACTGGGAGATGTGATGAAAGAATCTGCGCAGGCCGCGCTGACGCTGGTGAAGTCCAGGGCGCTGGCATTCAAGCTGGAGTCAGGTGTCTTTAAAAAAGTGGATGTGCACATTCATGTGCCTGCCGGGGCTGTGCCCAAGGACGGGCCCAGTGCCGGTGTTGCCATGTTCATTGCGCTGGCATCGCTGTTCACCGACCAGCCGGTGCGAAGCCAGGTGGCGATGACGGGCGAAATCAGCCTGAGGGGGCTGGTGTTGCCTGTGGGTGGCATCAAGGAAAAAGTGCTGGCCGCCCTGGCCGCAGGCATCAAGACGGTGATGCTGCCAGCGCGCAACCGCAAAGACCTTGAAGACGTGCCCGTACAGGCCAAGGCCCAACTTGAGTTTGTATTTCTTGACGATGTGGAACAAGCGTTGCAGTGCGCGCTTGGCGCGAATCCCACCTGAAAAGGTGTTACGTTGCGCCATGGGCACGCGCGCTCAAGGCTCGGTAGCGCGGGCCCGGCCGAGCCTTGCGGCGCGGCGCACTCAGGTGTGTTTGCGTTTGCTGTTGGCGTGCGGTTTGAGCTTGATTTCAAGGCCGCGCATGCCCGGCACGCGTCGGGCGGCCCGCTCGACCTGGAACCTTGTTTGCTGGGTGTCCACCTCGCCAGTCAAGCTCACCATGCCATCGTCCACGTTAACCTCTATGTCGGAGCCGTTGACTGCGGGAATGGCATCCAGCCGCTCCATCAGTTCAGCCTTCAAGTCTGCATCTGACATCATCCCCATATTGCCTCCAAAAATTGATCGGCACCGCGCCGGGGCGTGCCAAGTAAAACAAGATGTCAACTTTAGGGACGCATGGCCTTTGCAGGTTGAGGATTCGCAAAACCAACACCAACAAACCCGTCAGTTTCAACGCTGCTGAAAGC
>JBIJDQ010000381.1:0-3373 GCA_044344025.1 Rhodoferax sp. | reverse complement strand
CTTGGCACAACAATTCGGCATGAAAGTGCCCGAGGACGATGCCAGCCCGCAAGACCGTGCCCGCGCGGCCCAGCAGCGTGAGAAACAAGGCACCTTGAATGAGGTGCTCGAAAAAGCCTGCCAGGGCTATCAGAAACAATTAAAAGTTTCGCAGCGCGCTATCGGCTACTTCAAGGGCCGTGGCGTGTCTGGCCGCGTCGCCAAACAGTTTGGACTGGGTTATGCACCTGAGGGTTGGCGCAGCTTGGCCAGTGTGTTCCCGAATTACGACGACCCGCTTCTGGTGGAGAGTGGCTTGGTGATCCTGCACGAAGAAGAGGGCCAGGATGCCAAACGCTACGACCGGTTTCGCGACCGGGTGATGTTCCCGATTCGCAACATCAAAGGCGAATGCATCGGCTTTGGCGGGCGCGTGCTGGGTGACGACAAACCCAAGTACCTCAACTCGCCTGAAACCCCGGTGTTCAGCAAAGGCCGTGAACTGTATGGTTTGTTTGAGGCCAGAGCAGCCTTGCGCGAACATGGCTATGCCTTGGTCACTGAAGGCTACATGGACGTGGTGGCCCTGGCGCAATTGGGTTTTCCCAATACGGTCGCCACGCTGGGCACGGCCTGCACCGCAGACCATGTGCACAAGCTTTTTCGCTTTACCGATGCGGTGGTTTTCAGCTTTGACGGTGACAGCGCCGGCCGACGCGCCGCCCGCAAGGCATTGGATGCCGCATTGCCCTTGGCCACCGATGTGCGTTCGGTCAAGTTTTTGTTTTTACCCCCCGAGCACGACCCTGACAGTTTCATTCGTGCCCACGGCAAGGAAGCTTTTGCCCGCTACGTGAGCGAGGCCGTGCCGTTAAGCCGCTTCTTGATTGATGCCGCCCGTGACGGCTGCGAGCTCGGCAGTGCTGAGGGTCGTGCGCACCTGGCCAGTAACGCCAAGCCCTTGTGGGAGTTGTTGCCCGAGGGCGCACTCAAACAACAACTGCTGACTGAAATTGCCGACCTGGTGCAACTGTCCGGCCGCGAGATGCGGGAAGTCTGGTACCCCAGTCAACAAAAAAAATCAGCTGCCCGATCAGAATACTCAAAAAAAGAGAGCACCTCACGCTCTGAATACAAGGACTACAGCCAGAAATCGCGTAAAAATCAAGGTCCACCTCGCACCTCGGGCAGTGGCCGCCTGCCAGCCAGCCGTGCCGACCATGCAGCACGCATCCTGCTCGACAACATGGCCGCGCTGGAATCTCTGTCCGCCGAAGACCATGCCCTGCTGTGTGGTCTGGGCGCACCACATGGCCCACTTTTTTCCTGGCTGGAAAGCCAACTGCATGAACACGGCCCTCAACCGTGGGTGGCCCTTCGCGAGGGCTTGATGGCCACCGAGAGCGAAACTTATGCCGTCAAACTGATGGCAGGCTACGAACTGGGTGCAGAGAGCGATTCAGAGGAAGCATTGCGGGAATTGCGTCATTTGCTCAATCGCATGCTGATCGATCAGATCGAAATCGAACTGGACCTGGCCATTGTTGCGGCCAAATCCGATCCCAGCGCCCTGAACAGGTACCGTGAATTACTGGAGCAACGCAAGGTCCTGGTATCTGCCATTTGACGTAAGGAATTCACTTGCTATTTGTAGGCGCAATACCCGAAAAAGGTATAATCCGACGTTTTCGACCATGCAAGAGCGACAGCAGCACCTCCGGACCCAGCCAACAGATGACAACTTGTGCATCTGGCCACCCCACCGCAAGGACTGCACCCCAAATGTTCGCCCACCCATCTTGCCAGAGCAGGTCAATGTCCCCGTTCCGCCCAACGCTCAAGCGCTGAGCGCCAGCCCATCCAGTTGTTACGTTATTTGAGGTGTCACCATGCCAGCTTCCAAAGCCAAAAAAGACGCGGCGCCACCAGTTCCAGTGGTCGTTGTCAAAAAAGCGGTGCGCGTGCCAGTTACGGCAAAAGCCACTGAACCTGTTGCGCCTGTGCCAGCCGCGCTGGTCGCCGAGCCCGTTGCGGTCAAGAAGGTGCGACAAGTCACCAAGTTAGTCGAAAACGCTGCAATCGCCACGCCAGCCCCGGCTAGCGCACCCGCGAAAGCGGCCAAGGTCGCCGCCCCTGCAAAGGCAACTACGGGTGCCAAGCGTGGCCCAAAAGCCAAGGCTGAAAAAAAGATGGATGTTGATGAACTCGACATGTCGGACATTGAAGACGACCTGGCTGGTGAACCCGAGGTGGTTGCCCCCGCTGGCACAGCAGATGTCGCAGAAGCCACCACCGAAAAGGTCAAGCCCCTTCGCATGAAAATCAGCAAGGCCAAAGAACGCGCCTTGATGAAAGAATTTGGCCTGGACGAGACCGTGCTGTCTGAAGAAGACATGGCCAAGCGCCGCCAGCGCCTCAAAGCCCTGATCAAACTTGGCAAAACGCGGGGCTACCTGACCCATGGCGAAATTTCTGACCATTTGCCCGACAAGCTGGTTGATGCAGAAACGCTGGAAGTGGTGATTTCCATGCTCAACGACATGGGTGTGGCGGTTTACGAACACACGCCCGATGCCGAAACCCTGCTGCTCAACCAAAACGGCCCCACTGCAGCGACCGAGGAAGAGGCCGAGGAAGAAGCTGAAGCCGCCTTGAGCACGGTGGATAGCGAGTTTGGCCGCACTACCGACCCGGTGCGCATGTACATGCGTGAAATGGGCACGGTGGAGCTGCTCACCCGTGAGGGCGAGATCGAAATTGCCAAGCGCATCGAAGGTGGCCTGATGGCCATGATGGAAGCCATTTCTGCCTCCCCTGCCACCATTGCCGAGGTGCTGAAGCTGGTTGAGGACATTCGCAGTGACAAGGTGGTCATCACCACCATTGTTGATGGCTTCACCAATCCCAACGAAGCAGACGACTATGTGGCCGAAGAAGACTTTGACGAGTTTGACGCCGACGACGACGACGACGGCAAAGGGGGCTCCAAGGCGCTGACCAAAAAGCTCGAAGAGCTGAAAAAAGAAGCCATGAGCCGCTTTGACCGCCTACACGAGTACTTTGATGGCATTCACGCCACCTACAAAAAGGAAGGCTACGGCACCCCCGCCTACATGAAGACGCAGCGCCTGCTGTCTGACGAGTTGATGTCGATCCGCTTCACTGCAAAGAGCATTGAAAAGCTGTGCGACATGGTGCGTGGTCAAGTGGACGACGTGCGCAAGAAAGAGCGCGAACTGCGCCGCATCATTGTGGACAAATGCGGCTACCCACAGGCCAGTTTCATTGCCGAATTCAGCGGCCGTGACAAGCACCACCACAAAGTGCCAAGCCACCTGCTTGACTTGAAATGGATCGAGAAACAAGCTGCCGCTGGCAAACCCTGGAGCGCTGC
>JBIJDQ010000380.1:0-3376 GCA_044344025.1 Rhodoferax sp. | reverse complement strand
CAGTGGCCCGGATGGCCTGGATGACTTGCGCCACATCATTGCCGAGGCACCCAAACACCTCAAACCTGGCGGCTGGCTGCTCTTGGAACACGGCTACGATCAGGCTCAGGCGGTGCGGGACTTGCTGGCCCGAGCGGGCTTCCATAAAACACAGTCCCGCCGGGACCTAAACGGCATTGAGCGCTGCAGTGGTGGACAGCACGAGCCTCTGTGCCCTGATACCGACGACATCCTCCCTTAAAGACCCCTGCCCATGCATTCTTCAACAGACCAAGACCCCAGCACCACGCAGGCGCGCCTGACCGAGCTTGAAATTAAGGCCAGCTTTACCGAAGACCTGCTCGACAAACTCGACCAGATCATCACCCGCCAGCAAGGCCAGATTGACAGTCTGACGCGTGAACTGGTGCAGCTTCGCCAGCAGGCCCCAGCCGAGGGCCTGCCCCTGGTGCGTAGCCTACGCGACGAGCTACCACCGCACTATTGAGCCAAAACGTCTCGGTTTTAAGGACCATTGGCCTGCAAAGCCTGATAAATAGACTCCTAACGCTATGCATTAAATAGCATTGCACAACACCCCTAGGCCCGGCAGGGTCACCTCCCCAAGGTGGGCGTGAAGGTGAAATAATCCAGGCTGTTTTTTACAAAGGAATCTTCAGCATGAGCGACACCCAAAAACGCATCGACGACCTGGTCAAGCAAAACGACATTCTGCTGTTCATGAAAGGCAGCGCCAGTTTTCCGCAATGCGGCTTCTCGGGCCGTGCCATCCAGATTTTGAAAGCCTGCGGCGTAGATGCCAAGGCGATCAAGACTGTGAACGTGCTGGAAGACGACGGCATTCGTGCTGGCATCAAGGACTACAGCAACTGGCCCACCATTCCGCAGTTTTACCTCAAAGGTGAGTTCATCGGTGGCTCCGACATCATGATGGAGATGTATGAAAGCGGTGAGTTGAAAACCGCCCTGGGCACGTTGGCGGGATGAGATTCCACAGTGCCTGCGATGACGTAGGCACCACACGCCGCTTGTTGGAAAGCAGCGCCACCCCTCGATTCCCCATGGCGGGTAGCCTGCAAAGCGGCACCCCAAATCCGGGTGCGCCCCTGGATTGAAGCGCTGAATGAGACATTGCAACGAATACTATTAAATAAATAGCTCTTAGTGCTTATCCGACAAGCATTACAGCCCTATTGGGCATATAAAAAGGCACTCAACGCTCCATCGGCGTGCTGACAACCGCCTGGTAGTCGACCACGGCCATGTACTGCGGCACATAGGCCACGCCTTGAGTGGCCAGGTTGCTGACAAAAGAGCGCAGGTGGTTGCGTGAGCCTTTGAGCAAGCTTTGGTAAATCAGCATGATGTCCTGGTTGTCAGTCTCCAGCAACGCCTTGTTCAGGTCAATCATGTCGATTTCTTCAATGGCAGCACCCACCTTGAACCCCTCCACCAAGGACACCGAACCGGCGGCCACCAACTGGGTGTACAGGTTTTGCAGCGTGGTGTTTTGGAACACACCAGCAGCCAAGGTGGCCGTGGGGTCTGGCAAGTTGTAACGCAGCAGCAGTTGGCGTACCGACTCGGTGTGGCTGGCCTCGCTGTTGGCAATGTTGCCAAACACCCGGGTATAGCCGCGCCACAGCCCGTCGAGCTGGGTGTACACATTGAGCGCGAGTTTTTCTTCTTCGCGCATGAAGGCCAGCGAATCCTGCTCGGCCACGCTCAAGCCCTCGGTGGGCAAGGTCGCCAGAGTGGTCATCAACGCGGCGCTGCTGGTAGCTAGCCCTGCGGTGTTGCCAGTTATACCGCCATCACCACCCCCGCCGCCGCACCCCGCCAGGGCCAAGCTCACCATACAGGCTGTTGCCCATGTTTTACCGAATTGATTCACGCTGTGCTTTCTGAAATATTTTTGATAGCTGCCAGGGACTCAAGCAGCCCCTGGCAGCCCATGTGCGCGATGTGCGCCTTACTGGGCAACGGCTGCCGTGCCATCGGTGGTCGTCAAACCCGTGCCTGGGGTGTGAATGCCACGCGGTGTGCCAGCGGCGGCACCGGTGCCAGCGCCTGGGCCTGTGCCAGCTACACCATCGACACGCATGGCTTGCAGGCGGCTGCGGATGTTGTCTTCTGCCTTCGTCTGGGCTTGAGCCGGAGTTTGTGTGCGCGTTGCCGTGCCAACCCCGGGATTACCCGTTCTGCTTTGTGCACCTGCACCTGCACCTGTGCTTCCAGCCTGCCCATTCATCGGGCCTTTGGCAAGAGCCGCTGTGCCAATCGCCAGCATGAGGGCCAATGCGGCCAGGGAGAATTTTGATGATTTCATGATGAAACTCCTTAAAAATTGAAGAACCAACTAACGCCCGCGGCCTGCGCCGCCCCGACCACCACCGCCACCACCACTCCCTGAACCTCCAGAGCCGCCTGACCGTCCTGCCCCTGCGGCATTGCCGCCTGGGGCGTTACCCAACTGCCGGGTTTCAAAACCGGCACCGTAGGGCAAGCGCACCGCTGCATCTGTGTCGTCGTTGCCTCTGGCACCTGCTTCAGGCAGCGGACTGCTGCCTGAAGCAGGCTTGTCAACCACCGTCAACGCTGGGTCAATGACCGGTGCGGTTTGTTTGCGCACCGACAAATTCAACGGACGTGTCAACAGCGGGTCGGCTTCCATCGGCAAGGCCTGAGCCGCCGCACCAGACACGGCACCGAGCAGCCACAATGAGGAGAGAAAAGATCGTGTGTTCATGATGTTTGTTTTCGGGTAGGTGTATCTTGCCGTGCGCCTGTCGCGCCAAAATGTCCGTCAAGCCTTGCTTTGTATCAGTATGTCGCCATGCGTATCCGTGGGGTGTCAGCGGCACACAACGCAGGGGAGCGTGCCGTAAACTGCATCCAACCCATCATGACCACCGCAATACCCCCCAGAATTCTTGTCGTTGACGACGACCCCGACCTGCGCGACCTGTTGGCCACTTACCTGGGTGCCAATGGGTTTGTGGTGTCGAGTGTCAACGATGGCAACGCCATGTGGGCGGTGCTGGAAAACGGCATGCCCGATGCCATCGTGCTCGATTTGATGCTGCCCGGCGCAGATGGCCTGACCCTGACACGGGCGCTGCGGGTCAAGTCTTCGGTGCCTATTTTGATGCTGTCGGCGCGTGGTGAGGAACTTGACCGCATCATTGGTCTGGAGGTTGGCGCAGACGATTACCTGGCCAAACCCTTTGGCCCGCGTGAGCTTCTGGCACGCTTGCGTGCCTTGCTGCGCCGTGGCCAGGCACCCGCAACGGCATCAACCGTGCCCACAACCCAAGCCCGGTTTGGCCCGTTCGTGCTTGACACGCTGGGACACCGCTTGTGGCGCGACGGCCAG
>JBIJDQ010000378.1:0-3384 GCA_044344025.1 Rhodoferax sp. | reverse complement strand
GGCCGTGAAAACGGCAAAGCCCTGCCAGCTTGTGCTGAACTTTTACCAGCAACCCGTGCCCAAAACGCTTCGCGCCGCTGTGTCCGCGTTGGCTGATGCCAGTTATGTTTACACCACCACAAAATCTGACAAACAAGGGCGCACCATTGAGGACGTGACAGTCGCTGTCCCCGATGAGTTGCCGTTGCGCGAGGCTTTTTCTCGGGCGGTTGCGGTTGTTTTAGGTGTCGAATTGGCCAAAGAGTGGGGCAACCGCCCTGCTAACCACGCGACGCCGACGCATTTGGCCCAGGCAGCCAGCGCCTTGGCCGAGTTTTCCGGCATAACGGTTGATGTTCTCGGTCCCAAAGAGGTCCATAAGTTGGGTATGGGGGCCTTTTCAGCAGTTGCCCAAGGCTCAGCCGAGCCACTGCGTTTTATTGTCATTCACTACAGCGGCGCGCCGAAAGCAGACAAGCCCTTTGTGTTGGTGGGTAAAGGCATCACTTTTGACAGTGGGGGTATTTCCATCAAACCAGCTGCTGAAATGGATGAAATGAAATATGACATGTGTGGTGCGGCAAGTGTGTTGGGTACTTTTCGTGCGCTCGCAGAGCTACAGCCGTGCATCAACGTGGTGGGACTGATTGCGTCTTGTGAAAACCTCCCAAGTAGCCGCGCCGTCAAGCCAGGCGATGTGGTGACCAGCATGAGTGGGCAGACCATCGAGGTTCTCAATACAGATGCTGAAGGGCGGCTGGTGTTGTGCGATGCCCTGACCTATGCGGAGCGTTTTGAACCCAAGGCAGTCATTGATGTTGCCACCCTTACTGGGGCCTGTGTGGTGGCTTTGGGAGGCGTACGAAGCGGATTTTTTACCCATGATGAGCAATTGGCTGCGATGTTGCAGGCTGCGGGCGAGTCTTCGCAGGATTTGTGTTGGCGACTGCCTCTGGACGATGAGTACGCAGAGGGCTTGAAAACGAGCTTTGCGGATGTGGCCAATGTGGCCGGGCGTGCCGGTGGTGCAGTAACTGCCGCCAAATTTTTGCAACGGTTCACCGGCAAATACCGATGGGCTCACCTGGACATCGCTGGAACAGCTTGGCGCAGTGGTGCGGCCAAAGGAGCCACCGGGCGACCAGTTGGCTTGTTGCTCGATTGCCTGCTGGACCAAAATTCCCTGGAGACAAGCGTTTGACCGAAATCGCATTTCATTTCAATGCGGATGACCGGTTGAGCTACCTTTGTCGTTTATTGCGAAAAGCCGTGGCGGGCGGTGCAAAACTGGTGGTGACTGGACCAGCCAATGAATTGACCCAACTCGACTTGGCACTGTGGACCTTTTCAACCGCTGCTTTTGTGCCACATTGCGGCATTGATGCCAGTCCATCGGTGCAGGAAAAGTCGCCGGTTGTATTGACCAGCACCTTAGGCCCAGCATTGTCGACGCGTATTTTGATTAACCTGAACGAATCGGTTCCTGAGGGATTCGAGGCATTTCAACGCCTCATTGAAATCGTTACCTTTGATGAGTTGGACAAGAAGATGGCAAGGGCGCGTTGGAAAATTTATGCCGATGCTGGCTGTCAAATGGTTCGTCATGACCTGAAAAAGGCGCTTTTATGAACGATTCTCCTCGCAGTCCACCGCGTTTTGTGCCCACCTTGACTGAGGTGGTGAGCCCTGAGAGTTTGAATCGATCATCTGCACCGCCGGGGCCAGAGGTACAAACACTCATCAATTTGGTGCGACGCCAGACCCAGCCCATCTTTGAGCGACGCCTGCAGGAAGAGCTTGATCGAATGGTGCGGACCATGGTCGCCAAGCAATGGGCAGACATCAGTGCCAGGCTACAAGATGAAATGGACATGTTCGTGCGGCAGGCTGTTATGGATGCGTTGGCGGAGCAAAGCACCAAAAAATTCCCAAAATAAGTCGTCATCATGGTTCATTAGTGGAAAATCTTGGTATCTACCCTTAGCGTCTGGCGCGAAAATTGCGTTATCGTTTGGGTTGCCGAATTAATTGATTCGCAATTTTTTTAACCTGGAGTTGTCTATGCAAATGAAATTGAAAATTACCGTTGCGGCAGCCATTGCTGCAGTTGCTGGCTTGGTGTCGGCCCAAGACGTTCAAGTGGTCAAAATTGGTCACGTAGCCCCCATGTCTGGTGCACAGTCGCACTACGGCAAAGACAATGCCAATGGTGCCATGATGGCCATTGAAGATCTGAACGCCCAAAACATCGTGATTGGCGGCAAAAAGATCAAGTTTGAACTTCAGGCTGAAGACGATGCTGCTGACCCAAAACAGGGCACCGCAGTGGCTCAAAAATTGTGTGACAGCAAGGTCTCTGGCGTGGTGGGTCACCTGAATTCAGGTACCACCATTCCGGCATCCAAGGTCTACAACGACTGCGGTATTCCGATGGTCACTGGTGCTGCAACCAACCCTAACCTGACAAAGCCAGGTTACAAAACAACGTACCGAATCATTGCCAACGACTTGTCGTTGGGTGCTGGCTTGGCCTTTTACGCGGCTGACGCGCTTAAAGTCAAGACAGTGGCCATGATTGATGACCGCACTGCCTATGGCCAGGGCGTTGCCGAAGTGTTCAAGAAAGTGGCAATATCCAAGGGCATCAAGGTTGTTGATGACCAGTTCACCACAGACAAAGCCACCGACTTCATGGCGATTTTGACTGCAATCAAGGCGAAGAAGCCAGACGCAGTTTTCTTTGGCGGCATGGACCCACAAGCTGGCCCAATGTTGCGTCAAATGGAATCTCTCGGTATGGGTAACGTCAAGTATTTCGGCGGTGACGGTGTCTGCACCGCTGAGCTGGCAAAACTGGCTGATGGCGCCAAAATTCTGGACAACGTGGTGTGCGCCGACGGTGGTGCCTCACTTGCCAAAATGCCTGGTGGCGAAGCTTGGAAAAAGCGTTACGACGCCAAGTACCCTGGCCAGTTCCAGGTTTACAGCCCATACACCTATGACGCAACCTTTGTCCTGGTTGACGCAATGAAGCGTGCCAACTCCACTGACCCCAAGGTTTACACCGCCAAGCTGGCTGAGTCAAACTTCAAAGGCGTCACCAACACCATCGGGTTTGAGCCTAGTGGTGAAATGAAAAATCCCGCGATCACATTGTCTGTTTACAAAGCCGGCAAGAAGACTGCTTTGAACTGATCTGTTGCCAACTTGCTGTTGACAAATTAAAGCCACTTTCGGGTGGCTTTTTTGCTTTGGCGAGCGTGCACCGGGGGCAAACGGTCTGATTGCTAAGTTAGAATCAACGGCTTCGGAGCGGTGGATGAGCGGTTTAAGTCACACGCCTGGAAAGCGTGCGGGGAGTTAAATCCCCCGGGGGTTCGAATCCCCCCTGCTCCGCCAGTGAAC
>JBIJDQ010000379.1:0-3384 GCA_044344025.1 Rhodoferax sp. | reverse complement strand
ACCATGCCCACTTCCTTGCGGACCTGGTCGATGGCTTTCACGTCGTCGGTTAGCTCAATGCCGTCAACCGTCAAATGGCCTTGTTGGTGCTCTTCAAGGCGGTTAATGCAGCGGATCAGCGTGGACTTGCCCGAGCCCGATGGCCCGCAGATGACGATGCGCTCGCCCTTGGCCACGCTGAGGTCAATGTCGCGCAGCACGTGAAAGTTGTTGCCATACCACTTGTTGACTTTGTCGAAGGTGATGATGGGGGGGGTGATTTTTGTATCTGACATGGTGGTTCCTGCTTGGGTTTGGGGTAGCGCTACTTGGGGTGCGCTGCCTGCCAGGTGTTTTTTGATGTTCGACGTGCTTTAGCGCAATTTGCTTTTGTTGACCTGGCCCTCAACCCAGTGGCTGTAGCGGGACATGGAGAAACAAAACACAAAGTAGATCAGCGCAATAAAGATGTAGCCTTCAATGGTGAACGGTCGCCAGTCGGCATCTGAGTTAAGCGCCAGGCTCATGGCACCGGTCAACTCGTACAAACTCACAATCGTCACCAGCGAGGTGTCTTTGAAGGTGGAAATGAAGTTGTTCATGATGCCCGGCACCACCATGGCCAGCGCCTGCGGCAGAACAATCTTGCGTTGGGTTTGCCAATAGCTTAAGCCCAGGGTGGCGGCTGCTTCAATCTGGCCCTTCGGGATGGCTTGCAAGCCACCGCGAATCACCTCGGCCATGTAGGCCGCGGCAAACAGGGTAATGCCCACCAGCACCCGCACCAGCACGTCAATCTGCATGCCCTCAGGCATGAACAGCGGAAACATGAACGAGGCCATGAACAGCACCGAGATCAGTGGCACACCCCGAATCAGCTCCACGTAAATGGTGCAAAAACTCCGGATGGCTGGCAAGTCAGAGCGTCTTCCCAAGGCCACCACAAGCGCAATCGGGAACGACATGACCAAAGACAGCGATGCCAGCAAAATCGTCAGAGGCAAGCCGCCCCAGCGGTCAGTTTCGACCTTGCTCAGGCCCAGGGTGTTGCCATACATCAGGGCAAAAAATACCGCCAGCACCACCAACCACAGCAAAGGTAGCCACGCTTTCCAGAACATGCGGATGCAACTGGCCACCAGCAGGCCAAGCAACAAGGTGGTGGCGACCAGGGGCCGCCAATGCTCTTCAAACGGATATCGCCCAAAAATGATGACGCGGTATTTCTCGGCGATCACGCCCCAGCAGGCACCCGCGCCGTCGGCTCGGCAGGCATCAAAATTGGGCACCCAGACGGCCTTGATCAGTGCCCAGTTCAGGACCTGTGGCAACAACCACAGCAACACACACCCAATGGCCAGGGTGGCAAGTGAGGTTTTCCAGTCGGCCAGCAAATTGGCTTTGACCCAGGCCACCGGTCCTTCATTGTTGACCGGTGCCGGACGTGCAGCAATGGGCTTAAAAGTGGTTACGTTCATGCTGTGGCTTCCTTTAACGTTCTTTAATTGCCGCACGGCTGTTGTACCAGTTCATCAGCAGCGAGGTGCCCAACGAGGTGGTCAGGTACACCAGCATCACGATCGCAATGCACTCCACGGCACGGCCGGTCTGGTTGAGCGCCGTGTTGGCAATGGACACCACGTCCGGGTAGCCAATGGCCACCGCCAGCGACGAATTTTTGGTCAAATTCAGGTACTGGTTGGTTAGGGGCGGGATGATCACCCGCAGCGCCTGGGGCAGCATCACCAGACGCATTTCGTGGTTGCGGCTCAAACCCAGGGCCGCAGCAGCCTCACCCTGACCACGCGCTACCGATGCCACACCACCGCGCACCACCTCGGCAATGAAGGCTGCGGTGTAGAGCGTCAGGCCCATCAGCACCGCCAGAAATTCGGGTGTCAGGGCTCCGCCGTGTTCAATGGAGAATTCACCCTTGACCGGGCGGTTGAATTCTGTGGGTGCGCCACCCAGGGCCCAACCCGCCAAGCTGGTCATGACCAGAATGACCATGGGCATCAACACGAGGCTGCGAACCTGGCCGCTGGCTTCAAACTGCTTGATGGCCCAGCGGCGGTAGGCCCAACCCAGCAACACCCCTGGCAGCAAACCATAGGCAGCCCAGAGCTGGCCGGTGGCCCACACCGGGATCGGAAAGTTCAAGCCACCTTTGCTCAGGAAAAGCGGGCCCAGCGTCCAGGCTTCGGCGGCAGAGGGAAGTACCTCGGTCAGCATCACGTACCACATGAGCAGTTGCAACAGAACCGGAATATTGCGGAAAAATTCAACATACGACAAGCACAGCCCGCGTACCAAGGCATTGCGTGAGAACCTGCCCACACCCAGCAAGGTGCCAAGTACCGTGGCCAGAACAATGCCCAGTATGGCCACACGCAGGGTGTTGGTGACACCGACCAGAAAAGCGCGCCAGTACGACTCTGCAGAGTCGAACGGGTAGAGGCTTTCGCCAATGTCAAAGCCAGCGGCTTGTGACAAAAAATCAAAGCCACTCTTGATGCCACGCGCCTGCATGTTGATCAGCGTGTTGTGGATCAGGAACCATGCCACGGCAACAATAGCCAGCGCTGCCAGCAATTGGTAAACAATGCCCCTGAAGGCTTGGCTGCGCCAGGACCAGTTATTTTTTTTGGGAGGAGTTTGTGTGTTCATTTGTGTGTGCTTGGAAGCCATGTGTTGGCGGGTTCAGACACAGGTCAATGCCATCGGGTGCGTGACATTTAAAAAAAGCGCCGCATGAATCGCTTTTGGCGACATCAGGCGGCGCTTGGTGCGTTTTAAGCGCTGATTAACGAACCGGGAAGGCGTACATCAGGCCGCCCTTGTTCCACAGGTTGTTGACACCACGAGGCAGGCCAAGCGCAGACTTGGGGCCCACGTTACGCTCAAAAATTTCACCGTAGTTGCCGGTGGCCTTGAGGGCGGTGGCCATCCAGTCTTTGGACAGGCCCAACAATTTGCCGGTGTCCTCAGAGGTGCCCAAAATACGCTGAACCACGGGGTCTTTGCTGTTGGCTTTCAGGTCATCCACATTGGCCTGGGTAATGCCGTATTCTTCGGCTTCGAGCAGGCCATGAATGACCCACTTGACGATGGCGAACCACTCGTCATCACCACGGCGCACCATGGGGCCAAGCGGTTCTTTGGAGATCAATTCAGGCAGGATGATGTGTTCTTTGGGGTCTTTGGCCACCTTGTTGCGGGTAGAGGCCAGGCCAGACGCGTCAGTGGTGTAGGCAATGCAGCGGCCGGTAAAGTAGGCATTTTCAGCAGCCTCAAGTTTCTCAAACACCACAGGCTTGATGTTCAGGCCAGAGGCTTTGGAGAAGTCGGTCAGGTTCTTCTCGGTCGTGGTGCCGGACTGCACACACACGGTTTGACCCTTGAGCT
>JBIJDQ010000377.1:0-3388 GCA_044344025.1 Rhodoferax sp. | reverse complement strand
GTAAAAGGCGTCGAGCGCGGTTCGGCGATCAGCCCGGTAAACAGCGCCTGGTTGCCTTCAAACAACTCTTTAAATGTGTCGATCAACAGGCTTTTTCCAAATCGCCGTGGGCGGGACAGAAAGTAATGCGAGCCACGCTCGACCATGTCCAGCGCGAAGCCGGTCTTGTCCACATAGTAGGCATCGTCTTCCCGGATTTTGGGGAGAGGTCATGCGCTGATTCTAGAGGTGCGTCACTCGCATGCGTGGCCACTCGACGGTCGATGGCCTGAACGATGTGGCGACCTGAAACACTGCCCTGCGGCACAGCCGCAACCCAAAAAACACACAAAGCCATGATGGGCAACATGGCCGCGTGCCAAACGTGACAGGTGTCCCGCCGGCACCAGCCATACACGTTGGTGCAACCCGATTGTTCAACTGCGGGTTTGATAAAACGCAAAACAATCGTAATTGAACGCTCAAAATCCCCCATTTAGGGGATGCCAAAATTTGGACAAATGGTGTGAAATTGGCGCTGAACAATTTGTAATGCAACATTAGCCAATCAGCCCTAGCCAACAAAGCAGAAAGCAATCGTGCCATGGACACCCCTATCGAAACTCCCGAGGCGCCTGCCAAAAAACCACGTCTGAAGAAAAAGTATCACCCGCTTGAGGATGTGACTTCAGACTTTTCAGACAGCAAAATTGACTACAGTGACACAGCGCCGTTGGGAGATGTGTTTTTGGCAAGTTTGGTTTGCCGTCCGTTCAACAAACCAAGCCTGCAAAAAGCGACCATCGAGGTCGATTCAGACGTTTTGATGTGGCTGAAAGACCAGGGAAAAGACGGTTACAGACGCATTGGCACTATTCTGCGTGCCGCCATGCTGGACGATTTGCAAAAATTACACGCCCGCGCCTTCACGAATTAGTTACACATAGCACTTTGCCATGGCTTCCAGCGAGACTGGCTTGATCTTGCTGCCCATGCCCGCGCAGCCAAACGCCTCAAAACGTGCCTTCACAATGCCTCGCGCCGCATTCTCGGCAGCCTCTGGCGCCATGGCAATCGCAAGGGCATCCACGGAAATTTTCAAATTGAGAATTGCTGGCTGGTTGCCTTCAAACAGTTCTTTGAGCGTGTTGATCAACAGGCTTTTGCCAAAGCGCCGTGGGCGTGACAAGAAGTAATACTTGCCCTGCTCAATCATCTGCACACCCAAGCCAATCTTGTCCACGTCGTAATGGCCTTCCTCGCGAATTGCACGGAAAGCCCAGGCCACCCTAACTGGACCAATTGTGTGCGCCAGTACACCGAGAAGTTGCAGCGTCTGCATTAATGTCGCGCTTTGGTCAACCGGGACTCACCATGAAAAAACCAGCACAAACGGCCAACAAGTTCATGGCTTTGAAAGCCAAATTGACCATTGGCCATGTCCGATGAGCCTGAAATGCTGCCGGTCTGGCATCTTGATTGGCTTGCTGATGTGGGCCGTGTTGCTTCCGCTTGGCAATGCCCAGCCACAACCCGCCACCGTCACCCCTGCCGATGAAACCCCCAGTGCCTGGCGCGAACGGTTCACGCTTGAAGTGGACCACCGGCTTGATGTGCCACCCGAAGACCAGGCGCGGATCTTTGGCCTGCTTCATCAAACGTTGACAACGGCTTTTATGACAGACCTGAGCGCCCAAACGGTTGTCATTGTGGATCGCAGCCCTCAGATTCAGGCCGCATTTATCGTGCTAAAGACACCGACTGGCCAGTGGCAGTGGCTGGGCGCCACGGCGGTGTCCACGGGAAAGCCGGGGCGCTTTGAGCACTTTTTGACACCACTCGGCGTGTTCACCCACACGCCGGGCAACCCGGACTACCGCTCAAGAGGCACCTACAACAAGAACCATATTCGCGGGTATGGGCTGCAGGGCATGCGGGTATTTGATTTTGGATGGCAGTTTGCCGAACGCGGCTGGGGTGCTGGTGGCACCAGCCAAATGCGCCTTGCCATGCATGCCACTGACCCCACCGTGCTGGAACCCAGACTGGGGCAGATCGACTCCGAAGGCTGCATTCGTATCCCGGCAACCCTTAACCGTTTTCTTGATACGCACGGTGTGCTGGATGCCGGCTACGAAGCGGAAAACCTTGCGGGGAAAGAAGTAAGGATTTTCATGCCTGGGAGAAGCGTCATCTCCTGGCCAGGGCGATTCCTGGTGGTCGTTGACTCAAACACATTGGAGCGACCTGCTTGGTCGCCCGGATCAGGTGCGAAATCACCAGCAACCAAACCACTGGCTTTAAAGGCAAAGCCATCGCCCTGAGGCGCCATGGGATGCCAGTTCACGCGTAGCGCTTGGCCATCGCTTCCAGTGACACTGGCTTGATCTTGCTGCCCATGCCCGCGCAGCCAAACGCCTCAAAACGCGCCTTCACAATGCCGCGTGCCGCATTTTTGGCAGCCACCAGCGCTTTGCGCGGGTCAAACTCGCTGGGTTGCTGGGCAAACACCTGGCGCATGGCACCGGTCATGGCCAGGCGGATGTCGGTGTCGATGTTGATCTTGCGCACGCCGCTTTGAATGCCGCGCTGGATTTCTTCCACCGGCACGCCATAGGTTTCCTTGATGTCGCCGCCAAACTGGCGAATGATGGCCAGCCACTCTTGCGGCACGCTGCTTGAGCCGTGCATCACCAGATGGGTGTTGGGAATTTGCGCGTGAATCTGGGCAATGCGGTCAATGGCCAGAATGTCACCTGTGGGCTTGCGGGTGAACTTGTAGGCACCGTGACTGGTGCCAATGGCAATGGCCAGCGCATCCACACCCGTCTTTTCAACAAAGTCTTTGGCCTGCACCGGGTCGGTCAGCATTTGGTCGTGACTGAGTTTACCTTCAGCACCAATGCCGTCTTCTTCGCCCGCGTCGCCGGTTTCCAGTGACCCCAGGCAACCCAACTCGCCTTCCACCGACACGCCAATCGGGTGCGACATCTGGCACACCAAGCGGGTGATGTCGACGTTGTAGTCATAACTGGCAGGCGTTTTGCCATCGCTCATGAGTGATCCGTCCATCATCACGCTGGTAAACCCTGAGCGAATCGACTGCTGGCACACAGCCGCCGAGGTGCCATGGTCCTGGTGCACCACCACCGGAATGTCAGGGTGCGACTCAACTGCCGCCAGCATCATGTGGCGCAGGTAAGCTTCACCAGCGTACTTGCGCGCACCGGCCGACGCCTGCAAGATGACCGGGCTGTTGGTCTCTTGCGCCGCCTCCATGATGGCAATGATCTGCTCAAGGTTGTTGACATTGAAAGCGGGCACGCCGTAGTTGTTTTCAGCAGCGTGGTCGAGCATTTGACGAAGGGATACGAAAGCCATGGCAAACTCCTGGTAGTTATGGATAAAA
>JBIJDQ010000376.1:0-3393 GCA_044344025.1 Rhodoferax sp. | reverse complement strand
TTGCAGCAGAAGCAGCAGACGAGACACCGCGAGCCGCAATGATGGCAGCACCACGCTTGCCAACTGTGGGCAAGAAGGTGTTGGCGTTCCATTCATGATCGTTGATCATGTCTTTCACGCTTTGTCCATTCACTGTCGCGAAACGGTAATCGGCGTACATGGTTGGGGAGTGGTTGCCCCAAACTGTCATTTTTTCAATATCCGCCACTGCCTTGCCGGTCTTGTCGGCCAATTGGCTCAAAGCACGGTTGTGGTCCAAACGCAGCATCGCGGTGAAGTTCTTGCGTGGCAGGTCCGGTGCGCTCTTCATGGCGATGTAGGCATTGGTGTTGGCAGGATTGCCGACTACCAGCACCTTCACATTGCGGCTGGCAACAGCATTCAATGCTTTGCCCTGCGCAGTAAAGATCTCGGCATTCACAGCCAACAACTCAGCACGCTCCATGCCGGGGCCCCGTGGACGCGAACCAATCAGCAATGCGTAATCAACATCTTTAAACGCAGTCAGCGGATCGCTGTGCGCCTCAATGCCAACCAGCAGAGGAAACGCGCAATCCTGCAATTCCATAATCACGCCTTGCAGCGCTTGCTGGGCTTTTTCAACCGGCACTTCGAGCAGGCTCAATACGATTGGCTGATCTTTGCCCAGCATTTCGCCTGAGGCGATGCGAAACAAAATGGCGTATCCAATTTGACCAGCTGCACCTGTTACGGCGACACGGACGGGCTTCTTGCTCATGGTAAAACTCCAGGAAGGTTATGAAAAAATCGACGACCCAGGGACCCAAGCAAAACGATTGAGCCCTGCAGAATGCGGCGGAGTTTACCCCCGATTTTGCGATTCAGTCAACTTGTCTTATGTCTTATATAAGATATGATTCGAAACCCGAATGAGACTGACTTCTGGCTTACCAAAACAACGACCAAATGACCGGCATTCCCTTTTATTCCACTGAAACTGCTGCGCCGTCGCTGGATGAATTGGGTGCTGGCAACGGAGCCGCTCCAACACCTGCCTTTAGTCCTCTGTACCAGCAGATCAAGGCACTCATTCTGCGCAGTTTGCAATCTGGCGAATGGAAACCCAGTGAGGCGATACCTAGCGAACTTGAGTTGGCCGCTCGATTCAAAGTCAGCCAGGGAACGGTTAGAAAAGCCATAGACGAATTGGCGGCTGAGAATTTGCTCATCCGGCGACAGGGCAAAGGTACTTTCGTTGCCACACACGCCGAGCAACACGTTCAATACCGATTTCTGAAACTGTTTCCCGATAACGGTGATCCCAGTATCGAAGGCCCTGCTCAAAGGCATATCGTCGACTGCAAGCGGGTCCGTGCAACGGTTGACATTGCCAAAGCCCTCTCTATTCGGCCAGCCGATGCCGTGTTGCAGGTCAGGCGTGTACTTTCCTTTGCAAAAGTTCCAACGATCCTTGAGGATTTGTGGCTGCCAGGCGGTCCGTTCAAGGGGCTGACTGCGGACCGGCTCCACAACTACAACGGACCCATGTACGGATTGTTTGAATCCGAGTTTGGCGTACGCATGGTGCGGGCAAAAGAAAAGATCCGGGCCGTGTTACCCGACGCTGAGCAATGTACGTTGCTGCATGTACCACCGAACACACCACTGTTGAGCGTTGAACGCATCGCCTATACCTACAACGATACGCCGATGGAAATGCGTCGCGGCTTATACATAACAGATACCCACTATTACCGAAACGAACTGAACTAATAGCGATAATCTGCAAGTCCAATGTCAGATTGATGCGGTGCAATAGATATTCTGTCCGCCGCAGCAATAATTACTAAGTGGTTACCAACAAGAAAGCCCATTCATGACTGAGCTTCGTTCATCTTCCCGAGCCAACCGGCCTGAGTTCCGCAACATCCATGCATTCAACGACCTACCAGGCTATCGATTGCCGCCGGCCGGTATTGTTTCCATCCTGCACCGTATCAGCGGCGCGATCATGTTTTTGTTGATGCCATTCATCATCTGGATGTTTGATGCATCCATTTCTTCGGAAATCTCTTTCGCCAAGTTTTCGGCCGTCTTCTCGATCGGAATTGGGCCTGTGCCCGGCTTCTTCATGAAGCTGGTGGCTCTTGCCGTTATCTGGGCTTACCTGCACCACTTCATTGCGGGCATGCGCCACATTTGGATGGATGTCAACCATGCGGTCAGCAAGGAATTTGGCAAATCTTCGGCGCTTGTTACGCTCGGCCTTGGCACTTTTCTGACCGTGGTGCTGGGTTTGAAACTGTTTGGCGTGTATTGATAATAGGAAACCAACATGGCTGTTAATTTTGGCTCCAAGCGCACCACTGTAGGCGCACATTACGGTCTTCGCGATTGGCTGGCCCAGCGCGTTACCGCTTTTCTGATGGCACTTTTCACCGTTGTGGTGTTGGCGCAGCTAATCCTCTCCAAGGGGCCTATCGGCTACGACAAATGGTCAGGCATTTTTTCGTCCCAGTGGATGAAAGCTTTGACCTTTGCAATCATTCTGGCAATGCTGTACCACGTTTGGGTCGGTATCCGTGACATCTGGATGGATTACATCAAACCTGTTGGGTTGCGCTTGTCGCTGCAGGTTTTTTCGATCGTTTGGCTGGTCGGCTGCGCCGGCTGGGCAATTCAGGTTTTGTGGCGCGTGTAACGCTTACTCTTTTCAGGCTGTAATCAATGTCCTCTTCCGTAACTAAACGTAAATTTGATGTCGTTATTGTCGGCGCCGGTGGCTCTGGCATGCGCGCTTCGCTTCAGCTGGCACGGGCTGGTTTGAATGTTGCCGTCCTCACCAAAGTTTTTCCGACACGCTCCCACACCGTTGCTGCTCAAGGCGGCATCGGAGCATCACTCGGTAACATGAACGACGACAACTGGCACTATCACTTCTATGACACCGTCAAAGGCTCTGACTGGCTGGGTGATCAGGACGCGATTGAATTCATGTGTCGCGAAGCCCCTAAAGTGGTGTATGACCTCGAACACATGGGCATGCCGTTTGACCGCAATGCCGATGGCACGATTTACCAACGCCCATTCGGTGGACACACCGCCAACTACGGTGAAAAAGCTGTTGAGCGCGCGTGTGCTGCTGCCGACCGTACCGGGCATGCCATGCTGCATACCCTGTACCAACAAAATGTGCAGGCCAAAACCGCATTTTTTGTCGAGTGGATGGCACTTGACTTGATCCGTGATGCGGATGGCGATGTGGTTGGCGTAACAGCACTGGAAATGGAAACCGGTGACATTCATATCCTGCAGGCAAAAACAACCTTGCTGGCCACCGGTGGTGCCGGCCGTATTTTTGCAGCATCCACCAATGCTTTCATCAATACCGGTGACGGCCTGGGTATGGCCGCGCGTTCAGGCATTGCCCTG
>JBIJDQ010000375.1:0-3394 GCA_044344025.1 Rhodoferax sp. | reverse complement strand
TGCGTTTTTGCAGTAGCCGAGTCCTGGGGGCTGCTGCCACAACCATCGATCGCACCGGCGGTGGTGTATGCCGCCGTGCAGGTTCTGGTGTTTGTCATCTCATCGGCCCTGATAGCGCATTTGGTGCGGTCCTACAGCGGGCAACTGGCTGAGCGCAAACAGGCCGAAGAAGCCTTGCGCATTGCCGCCACCGCGTTTGAGTCACAACAAGGCATGGCCATCACTGACGCGCAGCGCGTGATCCTGCGGGTCAACAAGGCCTTTACCCTCATCACAGGTTACAGCGCCGATGAAGCCATTGGGCGCGACCCCCGGCTGCTTGCCTCGGGTCGGCACGATGCGAGCTTTTACCAGGCCATGTCACAAAGCCTCGCGCACCTGGGCAGTTGGCAGGGCGAAATCTGGAACCGGCGCAAGACGGGTGAGGTGTACCCCGAGTGGCTGACCATCAGCGCCGTCAAGGACAAAACCGGTCGGGTCACCAACTATGTGGCCACGTTTTCGGACATCAGTGAGCACAAAAACGCGCAGGCCCAAATCGACACGCTGGCCTTTTACGACTCCCTGACCCACCTGCCCAACCGCCGCCTGCTGATGGACCGACTGGGGCAGGCACTCAGTGCCAGCGAACACCACAACCGCAAAAGCGCCTTGCTGTTTGTGGACCTGGACGATTTCAAGACCCTCAACGACACCCTGGGGCATTTGCAGGGCGATGCCTTGCTGACCCAGGTGGCCCAGCGCCTGAAAGCCTGCATTCGTGAAGGCGACACCGTGGCCCGCCTGGGCAGCGACGAGTTTGTGGTGATGCTGGAAGACCTGAGCGAAAACGCGCTCGAAGCCGCCACGCAGGTTGAAGCCGTGGGTGACAAAATTCTGACAGCCCTCAGCCACAGCTACACCCTGGCCGAGCGCGCCCACCACAGCAGCGCCAGCATCGGCGTGACCCTGTTTGGCGATGGGAAGCCCGAAAGCTACGAAGAGCCCCTCAAACGCGCCGAACTGGCCATGTTCCGGGCCAAAGCCGCCGGGCGCAACACGCTGCGCTTTTTTGATGTGCAGATGCAAGCCGAGGTCTCAGCCCATGCGGCGCTTGAAGCGGACCTGCGCGAAGCGGTGCAGCAACATCAATTTTTGCTTTACTACCAGCCGCAGGTGGTGGGGGAGGGCCGAGTCACCGGGGCAGAGGCGCTGTTGCGCTGGCAACAGCCCCAACGCGGCATGGTGTCACCGGCCGAGTTCATTCCCTTGGCAGAGGCCAGTGGCCTGATTTTGCCGATTGGCCAATGGGTGCTGGAAAACGCCTGCACCCAACTGGCCTCCTGGGCCCATGACCCGGCGATGGCCCACCTGAGCATTGCAGTCAACGTGAGTGCGCGCCAGTTCAGGCAAGCCAACTTTGTCGACACCGTGCTGGCCACGCTGGCGCGCACTGCCGCCAACCCCAAGCGGCTAAAACTGGAGCTGACCGAAAGCATGCTGGTGGACGATGTGGAGGGCATGATTGCCAAAATGAGCGTGCTCAAGGCCAAGGGCATCAGCTTCTCGCTCGATGACTTTGGCACCGGGTATTCGTCACTGGCCTACCTGAAACGCCTGCCGCTGGACCAGCTCAAGATTGACCAGGGGTTTGTACGCAACATCGTCACCGACCCCAACGATGCCGCCATTGCCAAAATGGTGGTGGCACTGGCCGAGAGCACCGGGCTGTCCGTCATTGCCGAAGGGGTCGAGCTGCAAGCGCAGGCCGACTTCCTGGCCCACTTGGGCTGCCACGCGTACCAAGGGTATTTGTTCAGCCGACCGCTGCCACTGCCGGCGTTTGAAACTTTTGCCAAACGCGCTTGAATCGCCCAAAACGCTCTGTTTTTTATAGCTGTATGTGCTTATCTGACGGACACTACAGGCTGGATTTATCTAAAAAAAAACCCCACGGTGCTTAACCGGGTGCCTGACCCGCCAACGCCAAGGTGTCAAGCCAGGCCACGGCGCTGCGGCGGTCGAGCTTGAAAGACGGCGGCACGCGCTTGGCGGCCAGCACCTCGTCACCCTCATCTTTGGCGCTTAAGGTGGCGTAAGGGTTGTCTTCATCAGGCACGATGTCCAGATGCACACTGATGCGCCCGGCCGCCACCGACACCACAATGCTCTGGTGCAGCGAGGCATGCAACTGCTGCTCACTGCGGCGCACGAACTCCGAGGCGGTTTTGACCAATGTGCCAAAAGCGTTACCGTCCAGCGGTTTGGGGTTCTTTTTGTCACGCCCCATGGTCCAGGGCCCCACCAGGGCGGGCTCAGACTGGCCGTCGCGGGTCATGGCCACGGCCCAGCCGTCGTCGTCTTCGTTTTTGATGACCTGGGCGGTCCAGCCGTCAGCGCGCCACAGGCGGGGTTCTTGGGTTTTTTGAAATTCGGTGGTCAAAGCGGGGATAGTGTAAAAAATGGTTTGATCAAGGTGCCAGCAACTGCTGCTGGCCCATCAAAGCACGCAGATGGTACTGGTCGCGGTCAATGTCTTGCAGTTTGTGCCGAATCTGACGCTTTTCATCATCATTGCCAGTCTCTTCAAGCTTCTTTTGCAAGCGGTTGATTTCCTGGGTGTTTCCCCGGATTTTTTGTTGCGTGCGGTACACCTGAATGCCCGCGTTCAGGTTACGGGAAAAGCCCTCGTGCCCGGGTTGCCCGATGCACACATGCGCCTTGTCGGCATGGCCTTCGAGCCCCGCCCGCCAGCCGTTTGCGGCGGTGCAATACCCCTTGATGCCTGCGTCCCAGCCACTTCGATAGGCCCGTGCATTGGGCACCACGCCAGTTTTTGCACAGTCATCGGTATAGGCGACCAGGCGACTTTCAGGCTCACCCCGGGCAGCATCTGCCTGCCCCACTCGGCCCCAGTCGGCCACCTTGCATTGGGTCTCGGTCATGGAGGCACACGCCCCCAACAACAAGGGTAAAAGCATCAGCCCTGCGGCTTGGCGTATCAACATCGGAAATATCCTTTCAGGTTGGTGGCAAAGCGCACACCTGGTGGGCAAACGCCTCCACCTGCGCCCAGTCGGTGAATTCGACCACGGCTTTGGGGTCGGTCGGCCCTTTGGTCATGAGCATGATCAGGCGAATCATCTGGCGGTCAAAAAACCCATAACGCGGGTAGTCCAGCTTGCCAGCAAACACCCCCAACAGTGCGGGTTTCCAGTCGATGGTCTGCAAAAATTTCAGCAGGTAGGGGTTGGTGTCAGGGCGGTTCTTTTCAGGCTTGCGTGCCACGATGTTGACCGAAAAAAATGCACTCGGGCGGCTTTCCAGCAGGCTCTGATGCCGGGCAATAAACTGCGCCACCTGCGGCTGGTGGTGGCCGTAGCGGATGCTGGCACCAATCACCACGCGGTCAAAA
>JBIJDQ010000374.1:0-3406 GCA_044344025.1 Rhodoferax sp. | reverse complement strand
CCTTGGCCGCCAGCCGAAAGACCCGTCTTTCAGGCATGGCCGAGGAAGGCGACAAAGGGGCGCAGGCGGCGTTGACATTGCTTGACAACCCCAACCAGTTTTTGTCTACCGTTCAGGTCGGCATTACCTCCATTGGGGTCCTGAACGGCATTGTGGGTGAGGCCGCATTCAGCGACGGCTTGGCGCATTGGTTGCAAACTTTCGGTGTGGCAGAGAAAGCAGCCGCCATTTCAGCCACCGCGTTGGTGGTGACAATTATCACTTTCACTACTATTATTTTTGGTGAATTGGTGCCCAAGCGCATTGGCCAGTTGCATCCAGAGTTGGTGTCACGCTGGGTATCAAGGCCGATGCTGTGGCTGGCACGCGCCGCAGGGCCGTTTGTCAAGCTGCTCTCAGGGACAACGGCGGCTGTGTTGAAGGTTTTGCGCATTGATACCAACGCGTCACGAGCCGTCACCGAAGAGGAGATCACAGCCAGTCTGGAGGAGGGCGTTGACGCAGGCCTGATTGAAGAACACGAGCACCAAATGGTGCAAAACGTTTTTGGTCTTGATGATCGGCCACTGACCTCGTTGATGGTGCCACGTGCTGAGGTTGATTGGCTCGATGCCCGTGCCACGGTGGTGGAGGGTCTGCATAAAGTAGGGGTCGATGGCGCGCAGCGCGCGCATTCGTGGTACCCGGTGTGTCACGGCTCTCTGGACGATGTGGTGGGGAAAATCAGCGTTGCCCGTATGCTGGAGTTGGGGCAATCTGCCACGGGTACGCTGGAAGACTACGCCACTGCGACATCATTTGTGCCCGAAACCCTCAGTGGCATGGAGTTGCTGGAGCAGTTTCGTGCCAAGGTAGGTCGCTTGGTGCTGGTGGTGGACGAATACGGTGTGGTACAGGGTCTCTTGACCCCCCATGACCTGCTGGAGGCCATTACGGGTGAATTACAACCTGGTGCCAAAACGGATGCCTGGGCCACTCAGCGCGACGATGGCAGTTGGTTGCTGGACGGCATGATGCCAGTGAGTGAACTCAAGGCCCGACTCGCCATGGAGTCTTTGCCGTTTGAGGAGCGTGGGCGCTATAACACGCTGGCGGGTCTGTTGATGGCCGTGAGTGGCCACTTGCCAGTGACAGGGGAAAAAATAGTGTGTGAAGACTGGTTGTTTGAAGTGGTTGACCTGGATGGCAAACGAGTGGACAAGGTGTTGGCCAATCGGCACCCCGCTCCGGGGAAAGTTACCTGATGCGTCGGAACCCGCCAGGTTTTTGATCTATGAGCGTCCGGTGAGTCGGTAGGCAAATTGCCCCACAATTTCATGAAGTGCGATTTTCCATTTTTTGGCACCTACATCCATGTTGTATTGCGACCAGGGTGTTTGCGTACCGGTGCGAAAGTCCACTGGGTAGGCGGTGACGTTCCAGCCCGCTTTCTCAAACGCGGCCACGGCGCGCGGCATGTGCCAGGCAGAGGTCATGAGCAACCAGGGTTGCGCGGGGTTGACACCCGGCACGCTCTTGCTAAGTTGCGCGTTTTCATAGGTGGTGCGCGAGGCTGACTCAAACAGCAACCGCGCCGGGGCAATGCCTTGTTGGGTAAAAAACAGGGTTGCGCGGTCAGCTTCAGACAGGCCACTGCCGAACAACTCGCCTTCTCCACCAGTAAAAAGTACGGACAAGGCAGGTTGTTGGCGCAGCAACGGAAGCACCTCGGTCATGCGCTCTGCCGCATCGTTGAGTGCGCTTTGACCGGGATTAGTCCAGACATAGGCCGGCTCTAATGCTCCACCCAGCACCACAATACCGCTGAAGCCTGCCAGTGATGCTGTGGGTGCCAGCGGCGGGAACTGATTTTCAAGCCTTCTAAGCATGGCATCCGGCAGCGGCTCCCAGCCCAGAATCAAAAGCAAGCCAAGGCCCGACCAGCCAAGTCTGACACCCCATTTGGGCTGAAGACGAAGGCAGAGTAACCCGGCCAGTGACAGAAATGCGACCCAAGCCAGTGGTTGGGTCACAAAGGCAAAAAACTTGGAAATGATGAACATATGGCGGTTTAGCTTAACAATCTGACGCATAGGGTTTACCCTAATTTTTGTGGCGTACCAGAGATACAATTTGCAATGTGGAAGCAAAGCCAAGTTGCTCAAGAATTCGCATAATGCAACCTTGTGCGCGGCCATTAAGCTAACCAAAGCAAATGAACGGAAATTTGATGACCATTCAAACCCAGGCGATGAACACGTTGCGGGCCAGACGTGCCAAGATCACTCAAAACATCAGTCCTGAAAAACTGGCGGCCATGCATGCCCGGGGCGTATTGTCAGCGCGAGAGCGCGTTGACAAACTGTTTGTTGAAGGCACCTTCCAGGAGTTGGGTATGCATGCCCACCACAACGCCGTGTCGTTCGGGATGGCTGACCGCGAATTGCCAACCGATGGTGTGATTACAGGCACCGGGTACGTGGGCAAAATGCAGGTAGCTGCTTTCAGCCAGGATTTCAGTGTCCTTGCGGGCACCATGGGCAAGATGCAGGCGCGCAAGATCGTGCGTCTGATGCGCCATGCCTTGCGGGTTGGTGTACCCGTGGTGGCATTCAAGGATTCTGGCGGTGCCCGAATTCAGGAAGGGGTAGATGCGCTTTCCGGCTATGGCGATGTCTTCTACTACAACGTCATGTTGTCGGGTGTGGTGCCGCAAATCGCCGTCGTGCTTGGCCCTTGTGCGGGTGGAGCTGCCTATTCGCCAGCGCTGATGGATTTCGTGATCATGACGCGGCACAACGCCTATATGTTTCTTACAGGCCCGGAGGTCATCAAGGCCGTCACTGGGCGAACGACGACCATGGAAGAGGTAGGCGCTGCTGAAATGCACGCCTCAGTCAGCGGCAATGTGCACTTTATTGCCGAGGATGACAACCACGCGATTGCGCTGGTCAAAAATCTGTTGTTGTACCTGCCGGCCAACAATACCGAAGACCCACCGCATGACTTGTCGGTTTTGGTTGATGAATGGGTTGACGAAGGCATCAGGGACCTGATTCCGGGGGACTCCAGTGACCCGCTGGACATGCATGCAGTTATTCGTCGCTTGGTGGACCGCGGTGAATTGCTGGAAGTTCACGCCAGCTTTGCTCGCAATGTGATCGTAGGTTTTGCGCGTATTTCTGGCATGGTTCTGGGCGTGGTCGCCAATAACCCGATGGTCATGGCGGGTGCGTTAGATATGGATGCTGCTGACAAAATTGCCCGATTTGTGCGCACCTGCAACGTGTACAACATTCCCTTGCTCACATTGGTTGATGTGCCTGGTTTTTTGCCTGGCATTGAGCAAGAGCGCGGTGGCATCATTCGCCACGGTGCCAAGATGTTGCATGCCTTTGCGTCTGCCACGGTTCCCAAACTCACGGTC
>JBIJDQ010000373.1:0-3411 GCA_044344025.1 Rhodoferax sp. | reverse complement strand
GCTGAAAATGCGCAGTTTCAATATCTTGCCCAACAACTTGTCGCTTTGCACCTCGGTGTCGCCACGCTCGGCACACAGCAGCAGCAGCAGCCCCGCACCGATCTCACCCACCGTTTGGCCAGCCACCTCCACTCGCGCCTGGCGCACCCGCTGCAACAGGGCCATCATGGCCTTGCCCTGCCACAACGGCTGCCGCGAGCCAACCACAACAAGGCTTGTCGTATGATTATTTGAAGCCGTTGGTCATCTGCCATATTTACCTCAAGAAACAACATGAAATTCTGGCCCACCCGCCATCCCTCTGCCACATTGGGGCTGTCGGCTGGGTTATTGGTTTGCGGCACGGCGTTGTCACTGACCCTGGCGCTGTGGCTGCACCAGCGCATTCAGAGCCAGACTGAGGCCCAGTTCCAGCGACTGGCCCAACGTACCGGTGCCGAGATTGTGCGCCGCCTGTCGCAACCGATTTATGGACTGAACGGCGCGCGCGGTTTGTACGCCGCCAGTAAACAGGTCACCCGAAGCGAATTTACCGACTATGTGTTCTCCCGCGACCTGCCCACCGAGTTTCCGGGCGTTCGAGGGTTTGGCTTTATTGAGCGGGTTTACCGCGACGACACAGAGTTGTTTTTGGCACGGGAACGCTTGGATGGCGCGCCGGATTTTTCCCTGCGCAGCCTGGGCGAGAACCCACACGACACCCGCTACGTGATCAAGTTCATCGAACCGGCGGTGGACAACAGCGGCGCTCTGGGTCTGGATGTGGGCTCTGAGTTGCGCAGGCGCATCGCCATCGAGCGGGCCATTGACAGCGCAGAACCTGCCATGAGCGCCCCGATTTACCTGGTTCAGAATGAAAAAAACACGCCGGGTGTCTTGCTTTATGTGCCGGTTTACCACAAGGCCGTACGCTTGAATTCCGCCACAGAACGCCGCAGTGCGTTGCACGGCGTGATTTTCGCGCCCATTGTGCTTAATGAAGTGCTGGAAGGTATTGACCAGGTTTTTGGGCAAGACCTCACGGTCAAGCTCATCGACACCAACCCGGATGCCAAAGACAGCCCGTTGATGTTTGAAAACAGCCAACCGATTGGACAGCTCTATCAAGCAGCGTACCCCCTGAGTGTGGCGGGGCGCCAAGTCACGCTGCAAGCGGCCAGCAGCGCCCACTTTGATGCCGCCGCAGCCAACCCGGTGCCCTGGCTGGTGGCCTTGGGTGGCACGCTCACCAGTGCCCTGCTGGCCCTGCTGCTTTGGCAACAGGGGTTTGCCCGCCAGCGCGCCGAAGCGCTGGCCAAAAGCATGACCCAGGACCTGCAGCGGCTGGCCCTGGTGGCACAAAAGACTTCCAATGCGGTCGTCATGACCGATGCCCAGCGGCGCATCACCTGGGTCAACGCCGGCTTTGAGCGCATCACTGGCTACAGCGCCGCAGAGGCTTTGGGCCGGAACCCTGCCTTTTTACAAAGTGACCTAACCGACAAAGCCACCGTGGACCGCATGCGCAACGCGTTTGTGCGGGGTCAGACCTTTCGCGGCGAAATACTCAACCGCAGCAAGCAGGGGCGCGACTACTGGCTGGACATTGAAATCCAGCCCCTCACCGAGTCCGATGGCACCCTGTCGGGCTACATGGCCATTGAGTCCGACACCACTGAACGCCGCGCCGCAAAGACCAGCCTGGAGGCTGCCTTGCGTGACAACAATGCGCTGTTGAGCACCTTGGACTTGCTGGGCATTGTGTCGGTGGCTGACCAGGCCGGTCGCATCACCCAGGTCAACGATGGGTTTTGTGACATCAGCGGGTATGAGCGCGAAGAACTCATTGGCAAGAACCACCGCATGATCAATTCCGGGGTGCACGAGGTGGCATTCTGGAGCCACATGTGGAAGACCATTTCGTCCGGGGTCCCGTGGCGCGGTGAGGTGTGTAACCGCACCAAAAACGGGGCACTGTATTGGGTGGACACCTTCATCGCGCCCTTTATCGGCGACGATGGTCAGGTTGATAAATTTGTCTCGATCCGCATCGACATCACCGCACGCAAGCAGGCACAGGCATTGGCCAAGCGCAACGCCGACTTGTTGCAAGGCAGCATTGAGGCGCTGGACGATGCGTTTGCGCTGTTTGACGACCAGGACAAACTGGTGCTGTGCAACCAACGTTACCGTGACATCTACCCGCTTAATGCTGAACTGATACAACCTGGCACCACCTTCGAGGCCATCATTCGTGCCGGGGCCGAGCGTGGGCAATACCAGCAGGCTTTAGGCCGAGAGTCGGCTTGGGTGGCCGAACGGCTTGCCATTCACCGCTTGCCACAATCACGCCTGAATCAAAAACTCACCGATGGCCGCACTTTGCGGGTGGTTGAGCGGCACATGCCCAATGGCTACACCGTGGGTTTTCGGGTGGACATCACCGAACTGGTTCAGGCCAGCGAGGCTGCGCAGGCGGCATCCCAGTCCAAAAGCCAGTTTTTGGCCAACATGAGCCACGAGATTCGCACCCCGATGAACGCCGTTTTGGGCATGTTGACCTTGCTTGGCAAAACCGACCTCACCCCAAAGCAGGCCGACTATGCAGCCAAAAGCGAAAGCGCCGCCCAATCGCTGCTGGGCTTGCTCAATGACATTCTTGACCTGTCCAAGGCAGAAGTCGGCAAGATGACGCTGGAGCCACAGCCTTTGAGCCTGACCCAGCTCGCAGGTGATGTTGTGGTGATTGTCAATGCCTACATTGGCAACAGACCGGTCGAACTCGCGCTGCAACTTGACCCTGCCCTGCCCCAGCGCGTGGTAGGTGACGCATTGCGCTTGAAGCAGGTGCTGATCAACCTGTGTGGCAATGCGGTCAAGTTCACCGAACAGGGACGGGTGACACTGTCCATTGACCAAATCCACAGCGAGGCCTCCGGCGTGACCCTGACCTTTGCCGTGCATGACCAGGGCATCGGCATTGCGCCCGAGAATCAGGCCAGGATTTTTACCGGCTTCACCCAGGCAGAAGCTTCTACCACCCGCCGCTTTGGTGGCACCGGCCTGGGCCTGGCCATCAGCCAGCGCCTGATTGAGTTGATGGGTGGCAAGCTTGAACTGCAGAGCAGCCTGGGGCAAGGAAGTCGTTTTTATTTCAGCGTGACCTTGCCTTTGGCACCCGATCTGGCTCCAGTACAGCCTGACATGGCACCCGCTGACACCCCCACGCGGCTGACCGGCATGCGCATTTTGGTGGCAGAAGACAATTTTGTTAACCAACAAATCGCCTGCGAGTTGCTGGAAGGCGAAGGTGCTGTCGTCACCATGACCAACCACGGTCAAGAAGCGCTGGATGCGATTGCTGCGGCCACCAAACCTTTTGACGTGGTGTTGATGGACATGCAGATGCCGGTTATGGACGGCCTGACGGCC
>JBIJDQ010000372.1:0-3414 GCA_044344025.1 Rhodoferax sp. | reverse complement strand
AGGCGCCAAACCTAGGCTCGGTTCGTCCAGCATCAGCACTTTGGGCTTGGCCATCAGCGCCCGCGCCAAGGCAAGCATTTGGCGCTCGCCCCCGGAAAGCGTCCCGGCGTACTGGTTACGCCGCTCTTTGAGCCGCGGAAAGATCCCGAAAACCTCGTCCTTGGTTTGCTCCTGGTCCCGATTGCCGGCACGATACCGATTGAACGCACCCAACAAGAGATTGTCTTCAACACTCATTTCCGCAAACAAGGCGCGAGACTCCGGAACCAGCGTAACGCCATAGCCAACCATCACCTCAACCTCGGCATCACCAACATCAGTCCCGTTAAACAGGATCCGACCTTGGCTACGGGGCAAAAGGCCCATCACCGCGGAGAGCATGGTGGTCTTGCCGGCACCATTGGGCCCGATCACCGTCACAATCTGCCCGGCGCCTACCTTGATGTTGGCGTGATGCAAAGCCTCGACCTTGCCGTACGAAACGCAAAGATCCTCAACCTCGAGTACAGGAGAAATAGCGTCCATCATTCCACGCCTCCAAGATACGCTTCAATCACGGCTGGATTGCGCTGAACTTCCTCCGGCAAGCCCTCCGCAATTTTTTCCCCAAACTCCATGACTACAACCCGGTCCGCGAGACCCATGACGAAATCCATGTCATGCTCGACCAGCAAGATGCCCATGCCCTCGCCTCGCAGCTTGCGCAGCAGTTCCGCCAACGCCTGCTTCTCAAGATAACGCAAACCCGCAGCAGGTTCATCAAGCAACAACAGGCATGGGTCCGCGCACAAGGCCCGCGCAATTTCAAGCGTACGTTGTTGCCCCAGCGCCAGACTTCCGGCAGCCTCGAACATCGAATCCTTGAGACCGACTCTCTCGATTTGACGCGCCGCCTCGGCCAGCAAGCGCCTTTCCTCGGCACGCTCCAAATGCAGCATCGAGGACAGCACGGCTTTGCTCCCACGAAGGTGGGCGCCGATAGCAGCGTTCTCCAAAACAGACATGGTCGCCAGCAAGCGAACATGCTGAAAAGTCCGGCTCATACCGAGCTTTGCGATTTCCCGTGAATCCAGGCTGGTAACCTCACGCCCCCGAAAGAGCACCTTTCCCTCGGTGGCCCGATCGACACCGGACACGCAATTGAACATGGTCGACTTGCCAGCCCCGTTGGGCCCGATCAGCGCCATGATCTCCCCCGCCCTGACCATCAGGTTCATGTTGTTGTTGGCGACCAACCCGCCAAAGCGCTTGACCACATTGTTTGCCTCAAGCAATACCTGACCCGCATCAGGCAAGGCTTTTGTCGGCAACGGCTCCGCAGCCACAACCGTAAGGATCGACGCCCGCTGCGGAATCAACCGGGTCAGAATCGGCCAGATGCCGTCGCGTGCCCGCTGCAGGACGAAAACCAGCAGGAAGCCGAACACGATCATCTCGAAATTTCCTGAAGCGCCGAACAACTTGGGCAGCCAGTCCTGCAACCACTGTTTAAGTATGGTGATGACACCTGCGCCAACCAGCGCGCCCCATACATGACCGGCACCTCCAAGCACCGCCATGAACAAGTACTCAATACTCATGTACAGGCTGAACGGCGTCGGGTTGACGAAGCGTTGCAGGTGGGCGTAGAGCCAACCGGAAATACAGCCGAACAAGGCAGCGATCAGAAAAATCACCACCTTGGAGCGCGCAGTATCAACCCCCATCGCCTCGGCCATTACCACGCCGCCTTTCAGCGCGCGGATGGCGCGGCCCTCGCGCGAATCCAGAAGGTTCAGCGTGAGCCACACGACAACCATGACCACCGCCCAGATCAGGTAAAAAAAATTGCGGCCATCCTTCATCTGCAGGCCGAACAGCGTCAATGCCGGGATACCGGAGATCCCCGTGTGGCCACCAAGGAACTCCAGATTGCCAAACAGGAAGTAGAGACTGATGCTCCAGGCGATAGTCCCCAGCGGCAGATAATGCCCAGAGAGGCGCAAAGTCAGCAACCCAAGCAGCAAGGCCACGCCGGCCGTGAGAAGGATCCCGACGAGCAAACCCATCCAGGGAGATCCGCCGAGAAACGCAGCCCAGCCGGGAAGCTCAGTCGCGGTGGACAAGTAAGCTGTCGCATAACCACCGAGACCGACGAAAGCCGCCTGCCCGAACGACATCAAACCACCGACACCCGTGAGCAAGACCAAACCCACCGCAACGATGGAGTACAAGCCGATGTAATTCAGCAGGGTAACGTGGAATTCGGAGGCAAGCTGGGGTGCAATCAGCAGCAGGGCAATAAACGCCACAAGGAGGTAACGCTGTTGCATCACTCCTCCTCCTCGACATGACGGGTCGTCAGCGACAGCCACACCAGCACCGGAATGATCAATGTAAAAACAATGACTTCCTTGAAGGCTGAGGCCCAGAAGGACGAGTAGGATTCAAGCAGCCCCACCAGCAAGGCACCGGCTGCCGCCAAGGGGTAGCTGGACAAAGCGCCAACAATCGCACCGACAAAACCCTTCAGTCCGATCAGAAACCCGGTGTCATAATAGATGGTGGTGATCGGCGCGATCAGGATGCCGGAGAAAGCGCCGATCAGCGAAGCCAGCAGGAATGAAAGCTTGCCCGCCATCACGGTTGAGATGCCCATCAGGCGGGCACCGGTGCGATTCATTGCTGTTGCCCGCAACGCTTTGCCGTAAATGGTGCGCTCGAAGAACACAGCCAGCACCACGATCAGCATCAGGCTGGCCCCAAGCACCCAAAGCGTTTGGCCGGTAACCGTCAGGGAACCGATGACAATGCTTCCATCCGAAAACGCAGGGGTACGGGACCCCTCTGCACCAAAGAACAACAGACCCAAACCAACCAGTGCCAGATGAACGGCAACTGAGACGATCAGCAGCACCAGAACACTGGCCTCCGCCAGGGGTTGGTAGGCGAGGCGATAGGTCAGGGGACCAAGCGGCACCACCAAGGCAAGTGACAGGACGATCTGAGCCAACAGCGGCATCTCATTGGGTTTGACCAGGAATATCAGCGCAGCGGCGGCGGCCGGATAGACCAGATTCCAAGCCACGATGCGCGGTATGCGCCGCACGTGCCCGGCACGCAAGGCGACACTGAGGTCAATCAGAGCCACGGCCACCCCGGCACCTATCAGCAGCCAAAGTGTCCCTGGCGTCTTGCCCGCCTGGAAGCTTGCCAAAGTCAGCGCGCCGAAGGCGACGAACTCGCCCTGAGGAATGAAGATCACGCGGGTTACCGCGAATACCAGCACCAGCGCCAGCGAGAGCAACGCATAGATCGCACCGTTGGTAATTCCATCCTGCCCCAGCAATAAAGCAATTTGCAGATCCATTGGCGCGCTTTCAAGTCGGCATCGCAAAGCATGTCACCGTGCTCCTTTGATAGCGGAACACGGTG
>JBIJDQ010000371.1:0-3423 GCA_044344025.1 Rhodoferax sp. | reverse complement strand
TGTGGCGGCAGACGGTTTCAAGGCACCCGGCGTGGTGGTGAGCTACACCGAGGATGCGGGCATTCAGAACAGCAAGAAGTTTTTGGCGCTGGGTTTGCAAACGGCTGCGGGTGTGCCGCTGCAGTGCGACGAGCCAGCTGACTTCATGACTTTCCGCGTGGGCCTGTTTGGCCTGGAAAAACTGCACAACGTGCCGCGCAGTGTGGCCCATTTGAGCAGCGCACTGGATGCCATGGGCCTCACCGCACCTCAAACGCTTGTCAGCGCGTGATTTTTAAACCTTTCGGCCGCTAGTGCTTACGCCACAAGCGTAAGCAGCTACGCTAATAATAGCAACTGAAGGGTCTAAGCGGCAAGTCGCTTGGCGCGACTGGCCAGCTCATCTGCAAAGTTGCTTTTGGCCTCAGGGTAAATCAGAGTTTCTTCCAGCACGATGTGGTCGTGACACAGGGCCAGAAAAACCTCTGCGTTGTGTTTGAGCTCGGCCGTGTCCACCCAGTCTTCGCCCTGGGCAATGGCGCGCAGCATGGGGGCCAACTCCAGCCAGTTTTGCTCAATCCAGCCGTGGTCTTGTTGCAGGGTGCGCACCGCTTGAACCAGTTCCGGTTTATCACTCAGCAGCAGGTTGGGGAATATGTTGCGCTCTTCTTCGGCATGGTGCGCACGTGAGGTCTCGGAGAAAAAAGCCTCAATGGTTTTTGCTTTCTGGCGGCAATGGGCGCTGTCGCTGCTGGTTTCCATACGTTCCATCAGCTCGGCCAGTTCTGACAAATGGTCATGAATTTGCTGGTGGCAGGCATCCAGTGCCTTGAACTTGTCGGCTTGTAAATCAGTCTTCATCAGGTTACTCCTTTGCGAAAAACGTTCATTGTGGCGGTGGTTTTGGTGAAATGTTTGAGACAGATCAAACCCTGGGTGTTTTCAAGCCGTTTGCCGATTTGACATATATCAGGAAACCAGCAGATTTCGGATAAACAGGCATGGTCAATGCGGCTAGTTCGGCGTAGCATGCCCCTCACCTGTAGCGGCCAAACGGGCCAACATGCAGCTTGAGGAGACAACTTTGCACGCTACCAACACTCACCTCCCAGCCTATTTTCACAAGGTTGTGGATTGCCAGTGGGCCTGCCCGGCCCACACCCCTGTTCCGGAATACATCCGCTTGATTGGTCAGGGTCGCTACAGCGATGCCTACATGGTCAACTGGGTGTCCAACGTGTTTCCGGGTATTTTGGGTCGCACCTGTGACCGCCCTTGTGAGCCAGCCTGCAGGCGCAGTCGGGTTGAGGAAAACAACGGCAGCAAACCCGAACCGGTGGCCATTTGCAGGCTTAAACGTGTGGCCGCTGACCACAAGGACGATGTGTCAGCCCGCATGCCCACCATTTCGCCCTCCAACGGCAAACGCATTGCCTGTGTGGGTGCCGGGCCGGCCTCATTAACAGTTGCCCGCGACCTGGCCCCACTGGGTTACCAGATCACCGTGTTTGACGGCGAGGCCAAGGCCGGTGGTTTTGTGCGCTCACAAATCCCCCGTTTTCGGTTACCCGAGTCGGTGATTGACGAAGAAACCGGCTACATCCTGAACATGGGTGTCACCTTCAACAGCGGCCAGCGTGTCGAGTCGATGAAAGCCTTGTTGGCCCAAGGTTTTGATGCTGTGTTTGTCGGTTGCGGTGCACCACGCGGGCGCGAGCTTGATGTGCCCGGGCGCGCCGAGGCTGCCGCCCATATTCACATTGGTATCGACTGGTTGGCCAATGTGTCGTTTGGCCACATCACCAGCGTGGCCGAGCGGGTGATTGTGCTCGGTGGTGGCAACACCGCCATGGACTGCTGCCGCTCGGCACGGCGCATGGGCGGCAAAGAGGTCAAGGTGGTTGTGCGCAGCGGCTTTGAAGAAATGAAAGCCTCCCCCTGGGAGAAAGAAGATGCCCAGCACGAAGGCATTCCGATCCTGAACTACCACGTGCCCAAATCGGTCGAGCATGTGAACGGCAAACTAACCGGCATGACGTTTGAGATTGTGCGAGCCGAATACGATGCCAAGGGCCGCCGCAGCCTGATTCCCACCGGCGAGCCCGATGTGTTGATTGAGTGTGACACCGTGCTGGTGGCGATAGGTCAGGAGAATTCTTTCCCCTGGATTGAGCGTGACTGCGGTCTTGACTTTGACAAATGGGGTTTGCCAGTGCTGGTGGAGGGCACCTTTCAGTCCACCGTTTCAAACGTCTTTTTTGGCGGTGATTCCGCTTACGGCCCCAAAAATATCATTACCGCCGTGGCTCACGGCCATGAGGCTGCGGTGTCGATTGACCGCTTGCTCAATGGTGAAGACGTGGCACGGCGCCCACCGCCCATGGTGAACCTGATGTCGCAGAAGATGGGCATTCACGAGTGGAGCTACCGCAACGATGTGTCGAATGACTTGCGGTACAAAGTGCCATGGGCTGCGGCCGAGACGGCGCTGGCCAGCATCAAGATCGAGGTAGAGCTGGGTTTTGATGCCGCCACCGCGTTCAAGGAAGCCAGCCGTTGCCTGAACTGTGACGTGCAAACCGTTTTCAACCGCAACACCTGCATTGAGTGTGATGCCTGCGTGGACATTTGCCCGATGGACTGCATCACCTTCACCACCAACGGTGAAGAGGCCGACTTGCGAGGCCGCCTCAAAGCTCCGGCCACCCACCTCGATCAAGACCTGTACGTGTCTGCCGAACTCAAAACCGGCCGCGTCATGGTGAAAGACGAAGATGTCTGCCTGCACTGCGGCTTGTGCGCCGAGCGTTGCCCCACCGGGGCCTGGGACATGCAGAAATTTTTGCTCAACACCACACAGGCGGGGGCCAGGTGCAGAGATGCCAAGCCCGTTGCCCCAGCCCACATTGCCCACCCGGAGGCCGCATGAAGCGCATAGAAGCCGTTAACGATTTCGTCATCAAGTTTGCCAACGTCAATGGCTCAGGCTCTGCCAGCGCCAACGAGTTATTCGCCAAAGCCGTCATGCGCATGGGCGTGCCAGTGAGCCCGCGCAACATTTTCCCCAGCAACATTCAGGGCATGCCCACCTGGTACGAAGCCCGCGTGTGTGAAAAGGGCTACCACGGAAGGCGCGGTGGTGTGGACATGATGGTCGCCATGAACCCGCAAACCTGGGATGCCGACATTGCCGAGATCGAGATTGGTGGCTACCTGTTTTATGACAGCACGCGCCCCATGCCCGCGAGCAAATTCCGTGACGATGTGCACAACATGGGTGTGCCGCTGACCGAGATTGCCAACAACGCCTACACCGACCCGCGCCAGCGTCAGTTGTTCAAGAACATCATTTATGTGGGTGCGTTGTCGGTCCTTCTTGATGTGGACGCAGAAGTGTTTGAGAAGCTCTTTGCCGAGCAGTTCAAAGGTAAAGAGCGCCTGCTG
>JBIJDQ010000370.1:0-3425 GCA_044344025.1 Rhodoferax sp. | reverse complement strand
TGCAGCAAAAACTTTCAGACGCAGACGCTGGTTCAAACTCACCGACAAAAGGTGCGCCACCACACAAAACCGCTTGCCCTCAAACCCACCCTCCGGGTAGTCGGAATAATCAACGCCGCACAGGTCGATCAATTGCTCAAACTTACAACCCGCCGCATCACGCAAAGTAAGCGCAGCAGCGTGATAGTCAGCCGCTGAAACAACAACCGTTACTTCGCCCAAGGCATGAACAATACGTTGAACTTTCTCACCAAGCACCGCAACCACAGTCTCCTGCAGTGCTTCGGGTCGAACAGAATATGCTGTCATAACGCTCCTCAAGCCCGCGCAATAGTCTCAGTGCGTCGAATCTTCAACTGCAACTGCAATATGCCGTAAATCAACGCTTCAGCCGTCGGGGGACAACCTGGCACGTACACATCAACCGGAACCACACGGTCACAGCCACGAACCACTGAATAACTGTAGTGGTAATAGCCGCCACCATTTGCGCACGAGCCCATGCTCAAAACATAGCGTGGCTCGGACATCTGGTCATACACCTTGCGAAATGCTGGTGCCATTTTGTTGGTCAGGGTTCCGGCAACAATCATCAGGTCAGACTGTCTTGGACTGGCGCGAAACACCTCCGCACCGAAACGACTGATGTCGTAACGCGCACAAGCTGCGTGCATCATTTCCACCGCGCAACACGCCAGACCAAATGTCATTGGCCAAATGGAACCGGTCTTCGCCCAATTCATTACCGAGTCGTAACTCGTGGTAACGAATCCTTCTTTCAGTACGCCTTCAATCATGCGATTACTCCCAGTCCAGAGCGCCTTTTTTCCACATATAGACATAGCCGATGGTCAATATCACCACAAACTCTGCCCCCACCAGAAAACCCAACATACCCAAATCCTTTAGCGCGACGGCCCAAGGAAACAAAAATGCGGTTTCAAGGTCAAACAAAATAAAAAGAATCGCGACGAGGTAGTAACGGACATCAAACTTCATCCGCGCATCTTCAAACGCCTCAAAGCCGCACTCATAGGGAGAATTTTTTGCCGCGTCAGGCCGGTTAGGTCCGAGGATGTAGCCGATTACCTGGGGGACTACACCGATGCCAAGACCTACCAGAATAAACAGAAGTACGGGGAGATATTGATCGAGGTTCATTGGCGCTTCTGATCACTACAAAATACCCGCCAGAGCTTGACTCTGACAAGTAACGTCTATCTGGTGCCGTCGGCGAGACTCGAACTCGCACAGCTTTCGCCACTACCCCCTCAAGATAGCGTGTCTACCAATTTCACCACGACGGCGGCTTTAAAAAGGTCTGAATGGCGTGAGGTGCGTTACCGCTTTTTGCTCTTCAAACCGTGCTTGGAGTTTACCCTCATTTACCTGCATATTGACTTACAGCAGGTCAATTCGGAGCAATTACTTTGCCGGGATTTGTGCTGCACCTGTAGGTGCTGGCGCTGGTGTAGCAGGGGTTACAGGAGCGGCTGGAACCACCGCAGCAGCGCCTTCAAGAACACTGCTCGAACTGGTCGGGCGCAAGTTGCCGAAATAGGCCAAAGCCAAAGTGCATACAAAAAAGACGGTTGCCAAAACTGCTGTCGTACGGGACAGGAAATTGGCACTGCCGCTGGCACCAAACAAGCTGCCGGACCCACCGCTGCCAAAAGCCGCACCCATATCAGCGCCTTTGCCGTGCTGAACCAAAATCAGGCCAATCATTGCCAACGCTGAGAGCATTTGCACCGTCAAAACAATCGTTACTACCAAGCTCATCCGAGTCTCCTCAAGTCAAAATTCAAACCGGTCACTATTGCGCTGCCGCAATAATCGACAAAAAGTCCGGCGCCTTCAAGGCGGCACCACCCACAAGACCACCGTCAATATCCTGCTGCGCCAGTAACTCTGTGGCATTTGCGGCATTCATGCTGCCGCCGTACAAAATCGGAACGCGGTCTGCATGCTGGGTCGCAGCACGCAATTGCGCACGCAACACGGCATGCACCTGCTGGGCCATCTCAGGGCTGGCAGTTTTCCCAGTACCAATAGCCCAAACCGGCTCATAGGCCACCACAATCTCGCTGATGCAGTGTCCATTGGTGTGAATCACCGCAGCAAGTTGGCGCTTTACCACTTCTTCGGTGCGGCCCTCTTCACGCTCAGCCAGCGTCTCACCCACACAAACAATCGGGGTGATTCCACCTGCCAGCGCACGCTGGGCCTTCTCGGCCACAACACCATCTGTTTCACCGTGGTACTGGCGCCGTTCGGAGTGTCCGACAATCGCATACCGCACGCCAAAGTCGCGCAACATAGCGGCCGACATCTCACCGGTATAGGCACCCGACTCATGGCGCGAAATATCCTGCGTGCCCAGGTCAATACCGCTGCCTGCCACCAACCCTTGCAATTGCGCCAGGTAAGGGGCCGGCACACATACCGAGACCAGACATTTCCAGTCTGCGCTTCCAGCAAGCAAAGCCTGAATCAAACTGGCGTTAAAGGCCAATGAGCCATTCATTTTCCAGTTTCCGGCAATCAATTTTTTCATTCTGTACTCCAAGTCAAAACGATTTTTCCGATGTGCTGATTCGACTCCATCAGCGCATGTGCGGCAGCAGCCTTGCCCGCCTCAAAACACTGATAAATCACCGGCTTCACCGAGCCCGCAACCAGCAGCGGCCACACATGCTGCTTGCAGGACCGCGCAATGGCCGCTTTGAATTCCACAGGGCGCGCACGCAAAGTAGAACCGGTAATGGTCAAACGCTTGCGCAAGACCAGCCCCGCGTTCATCTCACTTTGAACACCACCTTGCACCGCGATGATCACAAGACGCCCGTCTTCTGCCATACACGCCAGCTCTTTGCCGACATAACTGCCGGCAACCATATCCAATACAACATCGACACCGTGGCCATCAGTCAGGCGCAACACTTCCGCCTGAAAATCCTGCGTTTTGTAATTAATGGCATGGTCCGCCCCCAGTGTCAGGCAGGCCTCGCATTTGGCATCGCTGCCAGCAGTTGCGATCACTTTTGCCCCACACGCTTTGGCCAGTTGAATCGCTGTAACTCCGATGCCACTGCTGCCACCCTGCACCAGCAGAGTCTCGCCCGCCTTGAGTTGGCCCCTGTCAAACACATTGCTCCAGACCGTAAACACGGTCTCGGGCAAGCTGGCTGCCTGCACATCACTCCAACCCTCGGGCACTGGCAGGCACTGCACAACCGGAGCAACGCAATACTCCGCGTACCCTCCACCGGCAACCAATGCGCATACCCGATCCCCGACTGACAAACCTGCCAATTGCAGCGCGTGAGCATCGCCCGATTCAATGGTGCCGGCAATTTCCAAACCCGGAATGTCCGATGCACCGGCAGGCGCAGGGTAATGCCCGGCGCGTTGAAGGACGTCCG
>JBIJDQ010000369.1:0-3427 GCA_044344025.1 Rhodoferax sp. | reverse complement strand
GGCAGCCGTGCTCAGGCTGACATTCAAAACGACCTCACCTTTGTCGGTGAATTTGATGGCGTTGCCAATAATGTTGACCAGTATCTGACGCAAACGACCGGGGTCCCCCACCACCGCCATCGGTACGTCCGGCGCAATATCTGCCACCAGCTCCAGGCCTTTTTCCTGGGCCCGCAACGCAATGGTTTTCAGCGTGTCAGCAACTACGCGCCCGAAATTGAACGGAATGTGTTCAATGAGCAACTTGCCCGCCTCGATCTTGGAGAAATCAAGAATGTCGTTAATGACACGCAGCAGCGCTTCGGAAGAAGACTTCACGATGCCAAGATACTCGCGCTGCTCGGCGTCCATTTCGGTGTCCATCAACAACTCGGTCATGCCGATCACTCCGTTCATGGGAGTGCGGATCTCGTGGCTCATATTGGCCAGAAAATCCGACTTGGCGCGGCTGGCGGCCTCGGCATCCTCTTTGGCTTTTTGCAACTCCACCGACACATTTTTGGCAGTGGTGATGTCTGCCAGGTATCCATTCCAGGAAGTCGAGCCGTTTGCAAGCATGCGCGGCTGAGACTCACCGTGAATCCACACGGTTTCACCCGAACGCATGTGGACCATGCGAAAGTCCATCGACCACTCTTGCGCCCTGGAGTGCGCTGCCGTCAAGGTCTGCCCCACCATTTCTACATCGCCTGGGTGTACACGACGCAACAACTCTATGGAATCATCAATGAGCTGCTCCGGCGTGTTACCGCACATATTCTCAACAGCATGGCTGACAAACGAAATCTGAAAGCGCTGCGCCGCATCCACACGGTACTGGAATACCGCAACCGGCACGTTTTCTGTGACTTCACGCAAACGGGCATCCGCTTCCTTGAGCTGCGTAACGTCCTGCCAGATGCCGGTAAACACGGTTGCACCATCGGCAGCCAGTTCAGGCTCCGGGTTGATCTCTGCTCGGATCCAGTGAACCGAACTGTCCGGCAAACGGATCCGGTATTCATCGCTCCAAACTGCGCGGTCTCTCGCAGCAGCAAATACGCCCTCTTTAACCCTCGCCCGGTCTTCTTCAATGATCTGATTGGTCGCAATGGATGGGTCAGCCAGCATCGCTGACGGCTCCAGCCCGCGTACATCTTTCAGCCGGTCGCTGACAAACGTGCACTCGATGGACTCGCCCAATACATGCCATTGAAAAACCACACCGGGAACAGTGTTCGTGATGCGGCGCAAACGCGCCTCTGCCGCCTTGATGGTCGACTCCATGCGCTTGCGCTCGGTGATATCCGTGCGGATGGCGATATACAAAATAGGAAAACCCGCCTCATCACGCAGCGGCACTATCGTGGCGTTGACCCAATACAAATGCCCATCTTTGGCCCGGTTGCACAACTCCCCATGCCACACCAGGCCCGAGGATATGGTGCTCCACATGTTGTGGAAAAACTCGTTGGAGTGGACTCCCGAATTGATAATGCGATGGTTCTGATTAACCAGCTCTGCCCGCGTAAAGCCGCTGATTTCGCAGAGTTTGTCGTTTGCGTACGTGATGGTTCCGTGGATGTCAGTAATGCTCACAATGGCATGCTGATCCAAGGCAAATTTCTGATGGGCAAGATCGGCTAAGGCAGCCTGCAGGTCCTTCTGGCTCTCTTCCTTTTGCTGCACCAGCCTGCTCATGAGCGCAGACAAACTTTCCAGGTTGTCATCAAGCAAAACAGGCTGATCCAGATCAATGACTTCCATCAACCCCATAGCCGTGGTGCGCAAGGTTTCAATCGCACGGGTGCGGCTTTGCAACTCTTCGCGCATGCGTGAATTGCTCTCGGTCAACTCCGCAGAACTCATTTCCAGACTGCGGGTCTTCAGTTCCAGGTCGCGATCGCTTTGTTGATACGCCTCATCAACCCGCTGGGCGAACGCAGGAACACCCCCCAAAAACTGCGCCGCTGCAGGGGACACCGCACCTGAGTCAATCAGCCGCTGAAACTCTTCCTGCACAGCCGCCAGCTGCGCCTCGTCGACACCCAGAATACGCTTGAACTGGCGCGCTAGAAGCTTGTGCATGAACTGGCGGCGCTGTGCCGATCAGGCCGATTCCGACAGATAGGTAATGGTCATGGTCTGGTTATGCAATTTGCATTCCACTGCTTTGGTAAACGGGCTGATTTCTCCATAGGAGTAAAAGCCAGCCAGCGTCGCGCCTGTACCAAACACATCACCCACCGCTTCCACCTCTTCATCGACCCGCCCACCCATTACCAACTTGCGTCCGACGCAGCTCACCAGCAAGGCCAAGCCGCTGCCGGCACTGTTTTGCATCTTTACCGCAGCCTCGGCGGCGGCCTCAGCACCGTCCACCAACGCATCGGTGCTGGCATGCATGAGACGCAAATAACCGTCCGGGTCAATTTCGCCCGCCAAAGTGAGGCTACCAGCCGCTTCATCCACTGCCAAGATGGTACGAATCAAACCAACTTCGCTGTGATCGCTGCCCAACATGGCAAACGGGAACAACAAGCCCGAAGCTGGCAAACCCTTGGCGTGGTCGCCGAGGTATTTTTTGTAGACTTCCAGCGCAGACTCACCATCGAGCTCGAACAACACATTGCCCGCGCAACGCGTGACGCGCCGTGCAGGGCCAAACGGAGACCATCCTCCGAAAGAACCGTGAGAAAACTCCAACTGACTGCCATACAGTCCTATGCACACCAGACGGTCACTACTGACACCCGCGTCATCCAGCACCCAGGTTTGCTGGAACGCGCCGCCGTCACCAGCCAGTCCGCCGGTAACAGGGACTTCCTTGCCCAGGATTTCGGTCATGCCGTTTAACACCGCGCTACCGTTGATGGCAACACCCTGACCAAAAATCATGACCGCACGCAGCCCTTCCTGGTGCAAACCGCCGGCGAGTCGTTTGCCGGCCTCAAAAGAGTCGTCCATGCTGGCAAGTACCGTGCTCACCTGCTCGATCTGGGTTTGGTCAAACTGAACGGCGGTTACCACCAAGGTACCGTCATTCACACCATCTTTGGAAATTTCTCCGGCCGTAGAGCAACCCACGCGGTGGGCATCCGGAAACGCTTTGCCAATGGCATCTGCCCCGCCCCGAAGCGCCTCTACCGAACCAAACGCCAATACCAAGCCGGGCTTGATGGCAGAGACCGCAGAGAAATCTGCACCTGCAGCGTTTGCCGCCTGAACGACGACTTGAGAAACTTTCATGGTCAAACTCCGTAGCTAGGTTAATGAGCATTTATCCAAGAAAAAGATAATACGCTGGAAAACCGCGAAGCCCCATCCCGATTTACGCTAAAGGATGTTTGTATTGCTCGCGCAAGAGGTTTTTTTGTACCTTACCCATGGCATTGCGCGGCAATTCGGACACCACCACACAGCGCTTGGGAACTTTGAAATTGGCTAG
>JBIJDQ010000368.1:0-3430 GCA_044344025.1 Rhodoferax sp. | reverse complement strand
CGGAAAGCTGTAAGCGCTGATGTCGTGCGCAATGCGGAAGTTTTCCCGCGTCAGGCCGTCAAGAAAATTGCCAGCAATAGCCTCACGCGGCGCAAAACCAATGCTGTGCACAAAACCGTCAAACTTGGGCCAATGCACGGACAAATCCTTGAACAAGTTGTCAATTTGCAGATCATCACCCACGTCGCAATCAAAAATCAAGGTGGAGTTGAAATCAGCAGCAAATTCGGTGATGCGCTCCTTGAACCGCTCACCCACGTAGCTGAAGGCCAGTTCTGCGCCCTGCGCGTGGCAGGCCTTGGCGATGCCATAGGCGATGGAGCGACTGGAAAGCACACCGGTGATCAAAAACTTTTTACCTGTCAGGAAACCCATATCAACCTCTTTTGTCTTGTAACGTCTGTCGAATCACTGCGGAACTGACTTTTCGGTCACATCAGGCGCAATGACAAATGATGCAGAATTGTCGCATGCGTTACTTGTTGGTTTTGATGGCTTTGACTTGTGCGGCCCCGGTGTGGGCCGGGCATGGTTACGCGTTATGGGGCGACCTCAAATACCCGGCGGGTTTTACCCACTTTGACTATGTCAACCCTGCTGCCCCAAAGGGCGGTGAATTGCGGCTGGTGAGCAACCTGCGAGTGTCCACTTTCGACAAATTCAACCCCTTCACCATCAAAGGGTCAGCACCCGCCTACTTGTCTGATTTGATGTTTGACACCTTGCTCACGGGCGCATTGGATGAAACCGGTTCCGGGTATGGCTTGCTGGCGCAGGACGTGGCGGTGGCCGCTGACGGCCTGAGTGCCACTTTCAAACTTCGGCCGCAGGCCAGGTTTCACAACGGTGACCCCGTGCTGGCGCTTGATGTGAAACACAGTTTTGATGCCTTGATGGGGCCCTTTACATCCCCGGCCTTCAAGACCATGCTCGACGATGTGGCCGGGCTGGACATGTTGGACGAACACACTGTGCGTTACCGCTTCAAGAAGCCCAACCGGGAATTGCCGCTGACCGTGGGCGGCCTTCCGGTTTTTAGCCATGCCTGGGGTGCCGAAGGCGGCAAACCCAAGCCCTTTGACCAGATCGTGACGGATGTTCCCATTGGCAGCGGCCCTTACAAGATGGGGCCGGTTCGTTTTGGCAAAGACATCACTTACATGCGTGATGCCAGTTACTGGGCCAAAGACCTGAACGTGCGCCGTGGCACGGCCAATTTTGAACGTATCACGGTCAAAATTTACAAGGATGGCACCGCACGGCTGGAGGCACTTAAGGCCGGGGAATTTGATTTGATGCGATTTTTTTCAGCGGGCGATTGGGCGCGCCGGGTGAATGGCAAACGGTTTGACTCGGGTGAACTGGTTAAAAAAGAGTATCGCCACCGGCTGCCAACCGGCTTTCAAAGCTATGTGCTAAACACTCGCCGTGAGGTGTTCAAAGACGTGCGTGTGCGCCAGGCATTGGGGCTGGCCATGGACTTTGAGTGGATGAATCGCCAGCTGTTTTACAACGCTTACCAGCGCGTCAACGGCTTGTTTGGCAACACCGATTGCCAGGCCACGGGGCTACCGTCCTTGCCAGAACTGGTCTTGCTGGCACCGTGGCACCGTTCGGTGCCCGCCGAGGTGTTTGGCCCCATGGCACAGCCACCCCGCACAGATGAGCCGAATTCGTTGCGCGCCAATTTGCGCCAAGCCCAAGCCCTGCTGAACGCTGCGGGTTGGCGCCTGCATGAGGGCAAATTGCGCAACGTCCAGGGAAAAGCCTTGGAAATTGAATACCTTGGGCGCGCAACCTCGACAAATTGGGCATAAGCCTGAACTTTCGCCCGGTTGACTTTGCGCTTTACCAACAACGCCTGCAAAAGTTTGAGTTCGACCTGACCTCCCTGGCCTACGGCGGCACCCACAACCCTGGACAGGAATACGCCGACCTGTTTGGCTCCAAAGCAGCAGATCAAGAAGACTCAGGCAACATGTCGGGCATAAAAAATCCGGCGGTGGATGCATTGATCAATGCCATGACCCGAGCCAAATCCAAACAGGAACTGCTACCCGCCTGCCGCGCACTGGAGCGGGTCGTTGCCCACAGCCAGGTGTTGATTCCCCAGTGGTCCGCGCCCACACACCGCATGGTGTTCAACAACTGGCGGCTTGACCAACCGGTGGCGATGCCACCCTACGCACAAGGCGAAAGCTGGGCCATTGACACCTGGTGGGCGAAAAAATGAAAAAACCTGTTGTTTGCTCACGCTGTGTAGCCATTTCGCTCATCAAGAGGGCAACACCAATGGCCTGGAAAAGCCGGTTTCGGGGTGATTTGGTCATTAGCACAGGCAAACCCCCACCTTTCACGATGGCGGATTGATGCATGTTCAGTTACATCCTTAAACGTCTTTTGCTGATGATCCCCACGCTGTTTGGGGTGCTGTTGCTCACCTTTATGGTGATTCAGTTCGTGCCGGGTGGCCCGGTCGAGCAGTATTTGGCAGAAGCCAAAGCCGGTACAGGCAAAGGTGCAGCGGCAGAGGGCGGTGGTTTGAGCTACCGGGGTGCGCAGGGTGTGGACCCTAAACGCATTGAGCAGATCAAAGCGCTCTACGGGTTTGACAAGCCCGCACATGAGCGTTTTTTTCAAATGCTGGGCCAGTTTGCCCGCTTTGATCTGGGCAAAAGTTTTTTTCAGAACAAAAGTGTCTCAAGCCTGATCTGGGAAAAGTTGCCGGTGTCCATCAGCTTGGGTTTGTGGACTTTTTTCATCAGTTATGCCATTGCGGTGCCCTTGGGGGTGGCCAAAGCCGTGCGTGCCGGATCGCGCTTTGACTTGATGACGACTTTGCTGGTTTTGCTTGGTTATGCCATTCCCGGGTTTGTGTTGGGTGTGGCCTTGTTGGTTGTATTTGGCGGCCAACTGCAGTGGTTTCCACTGCGTGGCCTGACCAGCAGCAACTGGGACGAGTTGAGTTGGGGTGCTCGCGTGGTGGACTACCTGTGGCACATTGCCATGCCGGTCACCGCCATGGTGCTCGGCAGTTTTGCGGTGACCACCATGTTGACCAAAAACGCTTTTTTGGAAGAAATCCGTAAGCAGTACGTGACCACCGCCCGCGCCAAAGGGCTCGATGAGCGCCAGGTGCTGTGGAAACACGTGTTTCGCAACGCGCTGATTCCCATCATCACCGGTTTTCCGGCTGCCTTCATCGGCGCTTTTTTTACCGGTTCGCTGCTCATTGAAACCCTTTTTTCACTGGATGGCTTGGGTTTGCTGAGTTATGAGAGTGTCATCCGCCGCGATTACCCGGTGGTGCTGGGCACCCTTTACTTCTTTACCTTGATTGGTTTGGTGACCAAACTGATTTCAGATTTGTCTTATGTCTGGGTCGACCCCCGTGTCAAGTTTGAATAGCACCACCGCCAGCCTGAGCCCG
>JBIJDQ010000367.1:0-3434 GCA_044344025.1 Rhodoferax sp. | reverse complement strand
GCGTTGGTCAGGTCAAGCGCTTCGCTTTCTTCAATCAGCGGACAGACCCAGTAGATTTGCCGCCCCTGCGCCAACTGCGCGCCAATGCGGTCAATCACTTCATCCCGGCGCGCATCGTTAACCACTGTGGTGATGATGGGTGTGCGCCCTGGGGGCAGCTCGTCGATGGTGGACACGTCCAGGTCGGCGTAATAACTCATGGCCAGCGTGCGCGGAATGGGGGTGGCGGTCATCATCAACAGATGGGGTTCGAGCGGCATCGCGGGGGCAACCTCAACAGCCTCAACAGTGACCAGCTTGTTGCGCAGGGCCAGGCGTTGCGCCACGCCAAAACGGTGTTGCTCGTCAATGACGGCCAGCGCCAGTTGCTTGAACTGCACCTTGTCCTGAATCAGCGCATGCGTGCCCACCACCAGCTGGGCTTGCCCACTGGCAATCAGCGCCAGCATTTCGCGGCGCTCTTTGGCTTTTTGGCTGCCGGTGAGCCAGGCCACGGTGATGCCCAGCGGATGCAGCCAGCCCACCAGCTTGGCGAAATGTTGGGTCGCCAGAATCTCGGTCGGGGCCATCAAGGCGCATTGCCAACCCGCGTCCATGCACACCGCCGCCGCCAGTGCCGCCACCACGGTTTTGCCCGCGCCCACATCACCTTGCAACAGGCGGTGCATGGGCACCGGGCGGGCAATGTCCTGGGTGATCTCGACCACCACGCGGGTCTGGGCCGCCGTCAGTTGAAAAGGCAAGGCTACCAGCAGGCGTGCGTACAGGGATTGGGGGTTGCCTTGTGCCTGTTCGCCTGCCAGACCCTGCAAATCGTCAGCATGGGCCAGCACAGGCGCACGCAGCCGGGCGCGCTCACGCCGGGCCTGCAATTGCGAGAGTTGTTGCGCCAGCAATTCCTCGGCTTTGAGGCGTTGCCACGCTGGGTGGCTGTGGTCTTGCAAGGCCGCCAGTGACACATCAGGCGTTGGGTTATGCAAAAATGAGAGCGCATTGCGCATATTCCATAAGCACTGCAGGCTAATTTCGTCTAAAAATGGCGCCGGCACGGTGTCAGATAACTCGGCGCGGGCCAAACCGGCCTGCACGGCCCGGCGCAAATAGGTTTGCGGCAAACCGGCCACTGTGGGGTACACCGGGGTCAGCGCGGTGGCCAGCTCACCCCCGGCAGGTTTGAACACCGGGTGCATCATGGTCAGCCCGGCAAAACCACCCCGAATTTCCCCGCGCACCCGAATCCGGTTGCCCACTGCCAGCGCCTTTTGTTGTGATGGGTAAAAGGTAAAAAAGCGCAGCAGGCAGGTGCCAGTGCCATCGTCCAATGTGACGAGCAACTGGCGATGCCCGCTGAGCTTGACCTCGGCATGGGTCACCGTGCCTTCGACTTGTGCCACATCACCTTCGCGCACTTCACGCAGTTTGACCAGGCGGGTTTCGTCCTCGTAACGCAGCGGCAAGTGCAGCGCCAGGTCTATGGCACGGTTAAGCCCGAGCTTGCGAAGGGCTTTTTGCGGGCCGGTCAGCGGTTTGGCGGGGGGTGAGGCGGGCATCGACATGGGCTGATTTTGCACAGATTGGCGAGCCCGCAAGGCCTGTGGCCAAAAAGCGCATTTTGTAGCCGGCCGACCGCAACATCCTGATCGACGAAACCATGGTCAACGACTTTCGGCCCCCAAGGAGGCCATGCTCATCAACCACACCGTCTGCAGGTGCCAAGCCCTTGCCAACGCCAATGCTGACGTGTGCGCAGCGCAACCCAACGGCATGACGCGAAGACCTGCAAACTCAAAACCTGGATTGAACCTCAGTGATTCATATTGCCCGTCAAATCGGGTTTGAAAATTATTTTTGGGAAAATATCCCGAATGCAATTAATCTGCGCATAATCCAGTACCGCCAGAAATTTGGGAAATACTCCCGTAAAAGCGGACCGTCACTTGGTGATGAATCCAAATCGCCTTGGCTTTGACTTTGAACCCTGAACTTGAAGGAGATTCCCATGAAAAACATTCGTCGACACATCACGCTCGGCCTGGCGGCAACGGCTGCTGCGACCCTGGTTGCATGCGGCGGCGGTGGCTCTGGTGCTACCACGCCCACACAATCGTCCATCATCAATGGCCTCGCGGCCACGGGCTTGGCCATTGACAAGGGCCAGGTCAGTCTGAAATGCGTCACAGGTCAGGTGACCCCGGTCACCACCAATGCTGACGGTACTTTTACGGTGGACGTGAGCAAGGTGACGTTACCCTGCGTGGCGCGGGTTGACTTTAAAGACAGTACCGGCGCTGCCAAAAAACTGCATTCGCTGGCACGCACCGCCGGCACGATGAACATCACCCAGGTGACCGATATGGTGGTGTCCAACCTGAGCAGCACGGGTGTGGCAGATGAGGTGTTTGACCAATTTGAGTTCAAACATGCCGAGGTGGAAGGCTACAACGATGACCGCGTGCGCACCGCAACCGAACGCACCAAAACCCACCTTGAGTCCAAAGGCATCAGCACGACGAGCTTGCATACCGATGTGATTCGAACCTCGTTCCGTGCCAAACATGGGACACAAGATGGCGACGAACAAGACCATGTGCTTGACCAGATCGAGGCCAAGACCAAGACCGAACACCATTCGCTGGACACCTGGGAACAGGAAATGCACGACGGAAACGAAAGCCGTGGCTTGAGCACCACCACCGGCCAGGTCGGCAACGCTACCGCAGGTAAGACCGCTTGGGATGCCTCTTGCAGCAGCTGCCACGGCGTGCGCGAGCCAGATGCCAAAAACGCTGCCAAAACTCTGGAAGCCATCCGTAAAAACGAAGGCGGCATGGGCTTTCTCGCCGCTACTGTCACCCAATCCGTGGCCAACGACATTGCCACTTACATGATGTATGGCCTGAGCAGCACGCCGGTGGCAGCCTTAACCAGCCAGACCATCAGCTTCACATCACCCGGCAACCAAACCTTGGGCGCAGTGCCAACCGCCTTGAGCGCCAGTGCCACATCGGGCTTGCCTGTAACGATCACTTCGACCACACCCGTCGTGTGCAGCGTGAACAACAACACACTCACGTTGGTTACCGCAGGCAACTGTGGTGTGACCGCCAGCCAAGCGGGCAACACCACTTTTAACGCAGCCCCAAGTGTGAGCTACAGCTTCTCCGTGGCGGCTGCGACTGGCGTTGTACTGCCGGCCCAAACCATCACCTTCGCATCGCCAGGAGCGCAGACTGTAGGGACTCCAGCCACTTTGACCGCGACATCCAGCTCGGGTTTGCCCGTCACGTTGGCGTCCACCACCCTCCATGTGTGCACGGTAAGCGGCAACACCTTGACGCTGGTGAGCGCGGGTACTTGCACCGTCAGCGCCAACCAGGCGGGCAACGCCAGCTTTGCCGCAGCGACAACCGTGAGCAATAACTTTGCCGTCACCA
>JBIJDQ010000569.1:0-2662 GCA_044344025.1 Rhodoferax sp. | reverse complement strand
CGCATCACACCCGCAATGAGCGGACGGTAAGCCCAAATCAGCAACCGATTCACCGGGTTTTTGGCCTCGGGCATGATTTTGCCGCGTATGAACAGCAGCATCAACACCGGCACCAACGTGACTGACAGCACCGCTGCACCAGCCATGGCAAAGGTCTTGGTGTAAGCCAGGGGTGAAAACAGCCGACCTTCCTGACCTTCGAGTGCGAACACCGGCAAGAAAGACACAGTGATGATCAACAAAGAGAAAAACAAGGCGGGGCCGACTTCCTTGCACGCCGCCATCATGGCCTCAAAGCGGTCAGCGGTCGTGTGGTCATCGGGCAGGCGCTCAAGGTGTTTGTGCGCGTTTTCGATCATCACAATGGCCGCGTCAATCATCACGCCAATGGCAATGGCAATGCCGCCCAAACTCATCAGGTTGGCACTCATGCCCAAAAGGCGCATGGCAATGAAAGCCATCAAAATACCCACCGGCAACATCAAAATAGCCACCAAGGCGCTGCGCACATGCATCAAAAAGACAATGCACACCGCCGCCACGATCAGCGACTCTTCGACCAAGGTGCGTGTCAAGGTGTCAATGGCACGGTTAATCAGCTCGGAGCGGTCGTAAACCGTTTGCACCGTCACCCCTTCGGGCAGACCGGGGCCGATCTCAGTGATTTTGTCTTTGAGGTTGGCAATCACCTCAAGCGCATTTTGTCCATAACGTGCCATGGCAATGCCTGAGACCACTTCGCCCTCACCATTCAATTCGGTCACCCCTCGGCGCTCATCGGGCGTGAGTTCTACCCGCGCAATGTCGCGGATCAGCACCGGAGTGCCCTTGTCGGCCTTGACCACCAGCATCTCGATGTCTTCTTTGCCCCGCAAGTAGCCCTTGCCACGCACCATGTACTCGGTCTCGGCCATTTCCACCGCCCGGCCACCGACATCGCGATTTGAGTCACGAATGACCTGCGCCACTTTCATCAAGGGGATGCCGTAAGAACGCAACTTGACCGGGTCTACGGTCACTTGGTAAGTTTGCACAAAACCGCCAATTGAGGCCACCTCGGCCACACCGTGCGCCTTGGTCAGTTGGTAACGCACATACCAGTCCTGAATGCTGCGCAACTCGGCCAGTGTTTTGTCTTTGGCCAGCAACGCGTACTGGTAGACCCAGCCGACCCCGGTCGCATCTGGCCCGATTTGAGGCGTGATCCCCTTGGGCATGCGCCCGGCTGCGAAGTTTAGATACTCCAGCACCCGCGAGCGTGCCCAGTAAATGTCGGTACCGTCTTCAAAAATGATGTAGACAAAAGATGCGCCAAAAAACGAGAAGCCACGCACCACCTTGGACTTTGGCACCGACAACATTGAGGTGGTCAGCGGGTAGGTCACTTGGTCTTCCACCACTTGGGGTGCCTGGCCGGGGTACTCGGTGTAGACGATGACCTGCACGTCTGACAGGTCGGGCAGTGCGTCAATCGGCGTGCGCAACACCGCAAACACGCCAGAGACAACGATGAACAAGGTGGCCAGCAGCACCAAAAAACGGTTGCGGCCTGACCAGTTGATGATTTTGGAGAGCATGTTGCCTACCTGACTGAGATGGCCAAAAAGCCACGGTGAAACATGAAAAGTCGCTCATCTGCACAAGTCGCAGAATTGGGGTCAGAGCCCTGGACTTGGGGTTTTGCCAAATCGGTGATGCATTGTTGGCTGGCTTGAAGACTAAAGCCCAAATTGGGATCTGACCCCAATTCAGCTTTCGCCCGCGTGCCAAACAATGAATTTACCAAGACAGCGCCTAGCGGCGTGCGTTGGGTGTCTGACGGAGCGAAATTAAGGAGGAGGTTCGGGCGAAGCCCGAACCGGGGGACATTCGCGGAGTCAGACACGCAATGCACGCTGCGGGTTAAAACCACCGGCGCCCGCATATCAAACAGGTCACACACGTCAATTCCCCGCTGGCTTCAAACCAGTAATCACCCACTCACCCTGCCCGCGCTCAACAAACTCAAATGCCACTTTGGCACCAGGTTTAAGCGACTTAAGCAACGCACCATTCGCCACCTTGAACTCCATCGTCATGGCTGGCCATTTAAGTGAAGGAATCGGGTCGTGGCCCAATACCACTGTGCCTGAGGCGCTATCAATTTCTTGAATCGTGCCATTGGCTTGGTGGACTGACACTGCGGACTGTGCGGATGCTGTAAGTGCTGGCGCGCTGCCAAATCCCCCTATCGCTGCCTTCAAATTGCTCTCCGCATCAATCAGGAAATTGGCGGCCACCACCACCAGCTCACCTTCTTTCACGCCAGACAACACCTCCACATGGGTGTCACTGCGTGCGCCCAGTTTGACCTCGCGCGGCTCAAACCGACCTTCTTTTAACTGGATCAGCACAACTTGCCGGGTGCCACTGTCAATCACCGCCGACACCGGCACGGTGACGACCTGCGCTTTGGCACCGACTTGCAGCTCCATCTGGGCAAACATGCCGGGCTTGAGCAGCAGGCCGGGGTTGGCCAACTCCACCCGCACGGGCACGGTACGGGTATCAGCGTTCAGGGTGGGGTAAACATAAGTTACTCTGCCCTCAAACAGTTTTTCAGGATAGGCATTGATCCTGACCTGTGCCTTGGCACCTGTTTTCACCAAGCCCAGGTCTTGCT
>JBIJDQ010000366.1:0-3436 GCA_044344025.1 Rhodoferax sp. | reverse complement strand
ACTGCGATGCTGGCAAAAATTTTAATCTTGGCGACCTTGGCACTGATTTTGGTGAGTTTATTCAGCGCCTTGGCCTTGCTGTTCAAGAGTGACGACCCGGACAAGCGCAAGTTGGTGGTGCAGGCCTTGACTGTACGGATCGGGCTGTCGATCGGCTTGTTTGCGACCTTGATTGCCAGTTTTTACTTTGGACTGATTCCCGGCAGAACTTAGGGCAGCCGCCAAAACATGGCAGGGTGCGACTTGCCTTGGCCCGGCTGCACCGGTTTAGGCCCTCGGGTGATCAGGCCTTAGAGGATGTAGACAAAGACGAACAAAATCAACCAGACCACGTCCACAAAGTGCCAGTACCAAGCGACCGCTTCAAACGCGAAGTGGTTGTGCTCGGAAAAATGCCCTTTCATGCTGCGCCCCAACATGACCATCAGCATGATGGTCCCCAAGGTGACGTGCATGCCGTGAAAACCAGTCAAGATGTAAAAAGTGGCACCATAAACGCCGGCACCCAAGGTCAGGCCCATCTCCGCGTAGGCGTGCGCATACTCGTAGACCTGAAAGCCCATAAAGGTCACACCGAGCGCCACCGTCATCGCCAAACCCCAGATCAACTGGCTGCGCTTGCCTTTGATCAACCCCCAATGCGCCCAGGTCAGGGTGGCTCCAGAAGTCAGCAGCAACATGGTGTTGATCGCTGGAATACCCCAAGCATGCATGGGTGTAAACGCATCACCCATCGGACCGGCGCTGGGCCAGACGCTGGTGAATTTCTCGTAAGGTGTCAGCGCCGCCTCGAAACCAGCCAGTTCTGGCAGCGAGATGACCCGTATGTAATACAAGGCACCAAAAAAACAAGCAAAAAACATCACCTCAGAAAAAATGAACCACACCATGCCAATGCGGTATGAGCGGTCCTCCCAGGGGGTGTAAACACCGCGCATGTTTTCGCTGATCAAGTCGCCAAACCAGCCTACCACCACGTAAGTGATAAGTGAAGCACCGAGCAACATGCTCCACAGCCCCTCTGGTGTCCCGTTGATCCGGAAGATAAAACCCAGCGCCAGCATGAATATGCCCACTGACAAATACGTGGAGTAGCGGCTAGCTGCTGGCACAAAGTAGTGTCCGCGCGCAGCAGTTTGAGTTGCGTGTGTCATTTTTTTCCTTAACGTTCAGCTTTTTGCCTTGATGGCTTCGAAAAATGCGTACGAAAGAGTTACCGTGCCCAGGTCGCGATCAAGCTTGGTGTTGACCACAAACACAACCGGCATGACACGGGTCTCGCCAGGCTGAAAGGTTTGCTGGCTGAAGCAAAAACATTCCAGCTTCTCAAAATGCGCAGCGGCGACGGCTGGCGTGATGCTGGGAACCGCCTGGCCGACAAAAACCTGGCTGCTGTTGTTGGTCACGGTGTAGTTCATACGGGAAATTGCCCCAGGATGAACGCGAATGGAAAACTGCTCTGGCTTGAATGTCAGACCCACACCCGGCATGGAATGGCTTAAAAACTCCACCTTGACGGAGCGGGACTGGTCAACCTGGGTGTTTTTGTCGGCCACCATGGGGGCTGCATTGGTTTTGCCATTGAGCCCGGTCAACTCACAAAACACGTCATACATCGGGACCATGGCAAAACCAAAACCCACAAAAAAGAGGGCCACAAATCCAAGCTTAACCGCCAAGCGGAAATTGCCGCGCTGGCGATCAGACACGGAAGCGCTTGTCAAAATGGGCGATATTTCCATATGGAACCCAAAAATATCGCCAGCACAATGACCCCAAAGACATAGCCCAGGCGCTTGTTGTCGCGCTTGCGTTTGGTCCATTCGTCGGTGTCAAACCCGTTTTTTTCCATTTCCGGCAAATCCATCGCGGTCTTTGTGGTTGGGCTCATTTGATGACGGGTGGTGTCTCAAAGGTATGGTACGGCGCGGGAGATGGTACCGTCCACTCCAGGCCCTCGGCACCTTCCCAGGCCTTGTCACCGGCTTTTTCACCCCCTTTGATGGTCTTGTAGACGTTGTAAACAAAGATCAGATGCGAGGCACCCAGGATGAAGGCGCCAATGCTGGAGATCATGTTCCACTCGGCAAACATTACCGGGTAGTCGGGGATACGGCGCGGCATACCGGACAGACCAACAAAAAACTGGGGAATAAAGGTGATGTTGAAGCCCACAACGGTGACCCAAAAATGCCACTTACCCAACGTTTCGTTAAGCATGTGCCCGGTCCACTTGGGTAACCAGTAATACACCGCAGCCATGGCCCCCATGACCGCCGACGGATAAAACGCGTAGTGGAAGTGAGCCACCATGAAGTAGGCGTTGTGGTACTGCGGGTCAGCTGCCGCATCTGACAGCGCCAGGCCGGTTACCCCGCCCCAACCAAACAGCACCAAAAAGCCCAGAGCGAACAACATGGGGGTTTCAAACGACATGGAGCCCTGCCAGATGGTGGCAATCCAACAAAAGAACAGCACCGCCAGCGGGAACGAAATAGCCATGGTGATGTACATGAAGTAAATCTGGCTCCCCAGTGACATGCCACTGGTGAACATGTGGTGCGCCCACACAACCAAGCCCAAGCCAGCAATGGCCCAGAAGGAATACACCTGCGCCTTGTAGCCATAAATCGGCTTGCGGGCAAACGCTGAAAACACATGAGGCAAGGCACCCGCAATCGGCAACAGCAGCACATACACCTCAGGGTGACCCATGAACCAGAAAATGTGCTGCCACAGGACCGGATCACCTCCACCTGCTGCATTGAAAAAATGGGTGCCAAAGTGGCGGTCCATCAACACCATGGTCACGCCACCGGCGAACACCGGCATGATGGTGATGAGCAACATGGCAGTCATCAGGAAACCATGGGCAAACAACGGCATTTTCATCAGCGTCATACCAGGGGCACGCATGTTCAAAATGGTCACGATCACGTTGATGGAGCCCAGAATAGACGACACACCCAGCATGTGAATGGCAAAAATGGCAAAGTCCATGCCCCATCCGCTTTGAATGGACAAGGGCGCGTACAACGTCCATCCTGTGTCAACTGCGCCAGGTCCAACGCCCATGATGCCTAGAAAAAACGGCAACGTGAGCATGATGGCTGCAGGCGGCAGGATCCAGAAGCCCCAATTGTTCAAGCGAGGCAATGCCATGTCAGGCGCACCAATCATCATGGGCAACATGTAATTGGCCAAGCCGGTGGCTGCAGGCATGGCAAAACCAAACACCATGATCAGCCCGTGCAGGGTGATCAACTGGTTGAACAACTCAGGCTGCACAAATTGCAGTCCAGGTTGAAACAGCTCAAGGCGCACCACCAAAATCATGGCACCACCCACAAACAGCATGACAAAACCGAAGATCAGGTACATGATTCCGATGTCTTTGTGGTTGGTAGTCTCCAGCCAACGCAGAAAACCCCCCTTG
>JBIJDQ010000041.1:0-10183 GCA_044344025.1 Rhodoferax sp. | reverse complement strand
AAAACGTCCAGCGTGCTGGCCGGCGCCGAATGGGTTTCATCGTTCATGGGTCAGTTCCCTGCGGGAGGCTATTTGGTCAGAAAAGTGTAGGACCCATCCCAGTCTGCACCGGGTGGGTTCTGGTTGAAGTACACGGCTCTTCTGGCGTAAAGCGGGTACAGCTTGCGCTCGGAGTACTGGCGCTGCAACCTGGCAAACTCATCGCTCGCCAGCAGCCAGTTTTGCGCCTGGTAAAGCTGCAAGGCGGCTTCGTACTGCGCCAGTTCCTGCAGCTCAGCCGAGGTGAGTTCTGCCGCCAGGCCCAGAGGCTCGTAAATCTTGACTGGACGGTCTTTGCCCTTGACCCGCACGCAGTCCAATTCCCGGTAAACAAAGTCAGACACCGCAGCGCGGGTGAATTCGCTCACGATGATGTGCACGCCGTATTCCTTCGTCAACCCCTCCAGCCGTGACCCCAGATTGACCGCATCGCCCATCACGGTGTAGGCCAGCCTGAACTCCGAGCCCATGTTGCCCACCGTCATCTCACCGGTGTTAAGGCCCACGCCAATTTTGATGGGTGGCCAGCCTTTGGCCTTGAAATGGTCCTCCAGCGCGTGCAATTGCGCCACCATGTCCAAGGCTGCCAGCAAGGCATGGCGGGCGTGCAAGGGGTCTGACAATGGCGCACCCCAAAAGGCCATGATGGCATCGCCCATGTACTTGTCAATGGTGCCACGGTGCTTGTGGATGACCTTGGTCATGGGGGTTAAAAACTCGTTCATCAGCTCAGTGAGTTGGGGCGGACTCAGGCCTTCGGAAATGGTGGTGAAACCACGCACATCAGAGAAAAGCACCGTCATTTCCTTGTTTGACCCGGTCAGACTGTAGGCACCTGGGTCTTTGGCCATTTCGTCCACCAGCTCAGGGGGTACATACTGGCCAAACAGCTTGGCTAACAGGCGCTTGGAACGCGAATCCACAAAAAACCCGTAAGACATATTGAACACAAACAAACCTGCAATGAGCACCAGACCAGATGCCAGTGGCACGATCAACTGACCGGCTTGCCAAACCCATAAATTGACAGCCACCATGCCCGCTGCAACCGCCACCGAGGCCAGCGTGGCGTACAAGGGCGACAGGGCAGGCAAGACCAGCGCCAGCAGCAGACCGGTCAACAACAGCAGCACCAGCTCCAGGCCCATCACGTAGGCGGGTCGTTCCCGAATGGTGCCGTCCATGATGCCAGCCACCATGTTGGCGTGCAGCTCTACCCCTGCATAAGAGTCCTGCATGGGCACGGTGCGCAAATCCAGCAGGCCCGGCGCAGTGGTACCTACCAGCACGATGGCACCGCGCATCACATCGGGTGCCACCTTGGCCTGCAACACGTCACTGGCCGACACGTAAACAAAACTGCCCTGGCGACCCCGGTAGGGCACCAGGGCGGCCACGTCAGCATCCACCGGAATTCGCCGCTGCCCCAGCCTGAGCGACTCCAGCGCGACGGAGTTGCTGGCACTGCCCTCGTAAACCAGCTCAAGCGTGGGTTCACGCAGGGCTAACCTGGCCATGGCCAAACCCAGTGTTTCGTACAGTGCGTCCTCGTGCATTTGCAGCAATGCTATGCGCCGGAACACACCGTCTGCATCGACCAGCGGAGAGGCATTGAAAAACCCCCCGCTGGCTGCGGCTGATTGCAACTCGGGCAAATTGGCCGCAAACCCGGTGGCCCGCACGGCACCTACACTTTTGGCATCAAAACTGCCCTTGACCAATGCGGGCGCTGGCAACTTGCCAATCTGGCTGTTGGCCTGCGCATCATGGCGAAAGTAGTAGCCCATCACCACCCGACGATTTTTCAGGCTCTGCGCAAACACATCGTCATAACGCAGCGCAGGGCGCAGCCGCTTCAATGCAGCATCAAAACTCTTGTCGGCTTTAAGCTCGCCACGCGCCAGCGTCTCCAGGGTAGACAAGCCAGAACTTTCGTCACGCTCGGCAAACAACACGTCAAAACCCAGCACGTCAATCTTGTAGGTGTCAAACAGCACATCCACCATGTGCGCCAGCTTGTTTCTGGGCCATGGCCAGTGACCTTGCTGCTGTAGGCTGGCTTCGTCAATGTCCAAAATCACGATGCGTTTGTCCACGGTGCCGGGCATGGTCCACTGCAGCCGCAAGTCGTAGGCATAGTTTTCAAGGCGGGCGACAAACCCCAGGTTGATCACCCCTACGGCGTTGAGCAACAGAATCGGCAAGATGACCAGGCTCAGCGCAATGCGCAGAGCGTGTAGTCTGAAAAAGCCGGTTTGTTTCATGTAACAGGAGCAACAGGGGCCGATGCGGGTACGCTTGGCTTATGTGCTCAACGCCGACACATGTTGGCATTGAACATGCCCGTCGACAAGAACGGGTCACGGTCAAGAATAGGGGGGACCGACTGCAAACGCACTGGCACAGCCGCCCGGCCCGCAAATGCAGACTCGCCCGCGTCCAGCAAAATGTCTTTTTCAGCCTGCGCCAACACCACCCGGCCTTCGTGCACAGTCAGCAAGATCCCTGCACTGGTGTCGGGTGTGGCTGCCAGGCCAAACAGACCTTCAAGGTTAACCGGCACCTTTTCAGGCTCAGGCGTGCTGATGGTTCTGAAGTAATCCGGCGTTGCCTGCAAAGTGCGAGCGGGCACATCAGGGCCGTTGACCCGGCCACTCTGCCCCGCTGGCAACACCACAGGCTCGCCTTGTGTACCGCTGAGCGTGACGACACCTTCGCGGGTTTGCACAAAAATCGATTCTCCGCATGGCATGTCGCTCAAGTCTGAGGGGCTGGCACCGTCCGCACTGCCGGTGGGCGCGCACACCACATCAAACACCGTGCCACGGATGCCAATGGTGGCGGTTGCCGTGCGCACCTTGACTTTTTCGGGGTTGGTCTTGCCGATCAGGCCAGTTGCAAAACGCAGACCGCCTTTGAACATGTCAATGATCATGCTGCCAATGCCGGGGGTTTTTGCGCCTGCAAGCTTGGCCGGATGGGTGTATTCAGAGATTCCCATCTGGCTGGAAGGGTTGACCGTGATGCGCGCGCCGTCACTGAAGGCCAGCACCACATGCGAGTCAATCTGGGTTTGCAACACATCACCACTGTAAAGAGGCTGTCCCTCCACCAGGGGTGCCAGCGGACCACCCGCACGTGACACTTTGGCCACCCCGCGCACCTGCACTGCGCGCGCGGCCACCGGTGTGGCGCTGTTGCGGTGCGCGGCATCACCGGTCTCGTTGCAATCTTGCTGGCACAGGCGCACAGAGTAGTCCGTGCCACGAATCCCCACCGTAGCGGTACTGGCCCGCAGCTGGTAGGCATCGGCATTGCCACGTTTTCCAATGGCACCGGTGAGTGCGCGAATGCCGCCCTTAAGCAGTTGCAGCAAGATGTTATCTTGTGCAGGAGCTTCTTTCTCAAACTGGTAAGTTTGCACCACCAGCGTGGACTCTGGCCGAACCACGGTTTCGCCACCATCAGTAAATTTAAGGCGCACCGTGCTGTTGCGGCTGGTGTTGATGGCATCACCCACCTGCAAAGACGAGCCCCGCGCCAAAATGGCCTGGCGGCCACCCCCGCGCGACACAAAAACTGTGCCGTCTACGGCGGCGACTGTCGCTACCGCAGGTGTTGGGCTCGCGCCAACCTGTGCACGAGCCAGGCCAGGCGCAAGCACAAGACCCGTCAGCAGGCCGAAAATGGTTAAAAATGGTTTCATTGACAGGCCTCTTCTTCAATCACTTTTTTGACCGACACAAACTTTTGCACCGGTGCAGGCGTGGAATCCATTACTGTGACCGTTTCATCCGTACGCTCCAGCAGCACTTCAAGCGGTGCGGGCTGTGAGACCTCTGCCACCACCACATTCAAGGCCACGGGCGATGAAGGCGTAAAGGGCGTGAACAGCGTGGGCGGAGGTGTGACGGATGCCGTCTGCAAGGCATAGCTGTTTGCGCCAGGCACAAACGAAAGGCCCCAACCCGAGGGCTGCGTGGTGCTGCTGAAAGCGCCGGTGGAGCTGGCGAAATTCATCACGGTGAATGTGCTGCCTGCTGCAGGGCTAAAGCTGTCATAGGAACTGACATTGAGCGTGCCGTTTAGTGCAGCCACACCATTGACCCTGATGTAATCAAAGCCAGTCCCTTGGGTTGTACCCCCGATTTCAAGGTTCAAAACGCTGTTGGCATTCAAGTTCAAATCGCCTGAAATCGTGAGCGCGCCGGGTGAGAATCCGGGTGCCAAGGTGGCACTGCCGACAGTCAAGTTCCCAAACAAATTCCCCGTGCCGCTGACGGTGCCCGCGTTCAGGATAACGTTACCCGTAATGTCACCGTTGTTGAGCTGCAAGCTGCCGCCATTCATGGTCAAACCGCCTTGGAAACGTGTGTTGCTGCCGCTCAGCGCAATCAACGTGCCCGAATTGGTCACAGGCTGGGTAAACACCAGACCTGAGCCCAAATTCATGCTGCCTTGGTTGTCAATCGGCACATTGAAGGTTTGGCCTGAAAGGCTCATGCTGCCCGTGTTGCTCAAGGCACCGGTGGCAGACCATGCCACGGTGCTGCCAGCGGGTACGCTGAATGTACCTGTGCCAGTGGTGCTAACCGACCCACTGCCAGAAAAATTACCACTCACCAAACTCAAACTGCCTGCCACAGAAAGTGGCCCGTTGTTGACCAGATCACCACCCTCCAGCGTAAAGCTTGCGCCATTGAGCAAGGTGTTGCTTCCGTTAAGCGTCACGCTTCCAGCGCGCACCCTCAGCGAGCCCTGTGGCAAATTTTGATTGGCATAAGTCAGCGCCAGACTGGCAAGATTCAACTCGCGGTTGCCTGACCCTGTCAAGGCCAATGAACCTCCATTGACAGCAGTCAATCTGCCTGGACCTGCCAAAACGCCGCCTGACCAGTTCAAAGCGCCAATCTCACGCTGCAATACACCTTCACTGGTCAGGTTAGTGGTGCCGCCGGATAATTCGGCAACAGCGCCCGTCAGCACCACCGTACCCGCCACATTCAATGTCCCTGCATTGCTGAAAGTACCACTCAAACTGGCACCACTGACGTTGGCCACACCACCCAGCGCATTGGTAAAAGTGCCACCCCAGGTCAAATTGCTGGCGGTCAAATTGCCCTGGTTCAGTATTGAACCATTGCCGCCCAAGTGGGTTGATGCGCCCAAGTTGAGGGAAGACCCGTTGGCCATATTCAACACACCATTCAGCGTCTTCCCCGCGTCGACCACGGTGGCCGCTTGCCCCGATGGAATCAGCAGCGTGCCAGCCCCACCCAAGGTGCTTGCGTTGGCGCCCGTCCAGGTCAAACCACCATTGGCCGTGAGCGTCATGCCAGCACCAAGGCTGAGGTTACCGTCGAGCACCAAAGCGCCTACCGTACTGTTTTGCGTCAAGCTCAAAGTTGCAGGGCCATTAATACTCAAACCCCGTGAGGTGGTCAAGCCCCTGATGGATTGACTGCCCGAAGCCAGGATCAAGTGACCACTGCCTGTGACGGTGACCGCGTCATCCACACCCGGCAATACGCCAGCAGACCAGTTATTCACATCGATCCAGGACTCCCCATCGCCGGCCCCCGACCAGAACCCGCTAGTAACAAAAGCCAAGTTCAAACCGCTACCGCTGTAAGTGGGGGTCAACCCCGTCAAACTGCCATTGATCAGGGAAAACGCGCTGCCCGTGGTTTGCGTGGAAGAAGTGACCACCGGCATGCGCCCCGACACTGCGCCACCAGTCAGCGTCAGTGCGCCGCCGTAGTTCACGTTGCCAGACACTGCCAATTGGTCATGGCTGCCGGCGGCACTGCCGTCTAACCGCGCGTGTAGCGTGCTACCGGAAGCCAGCACCAGATTGCCCGTCAAATTCAATGTCGCTGTGGGGTCAGCCGTTGTTCCGGGAGCTATCGCACCTGAATTTGTCAGGGTATTGCCGCCCAAATCCAGCGTACCCGCACCTGTGATGCTGCCGGTGTTAAGCAGATTGCCACTGTGCAACAAACTGCTGCCAAGCGCCGTGCGCAATTCACCTCGGTTGGTGGTCGATGCAAAAGTCCCTACGCTAAAGGAGCCGCCTTGCACATCAATCAAACCCACCGTGTCATTGGTCACCGTCACCGCTGACGTGACTCCCGAACTGGTTGCGCTGGCTTTGACGATGCTGCCTGAGTTAACCAGACTTACCCCGCCGGACACGCTACCAATTGAATTGCCTGCATTGGCAAAACTTAGCGTGCCTTTGTTCAGCAGCGACGCACCGTTTTCTAAAAACAGGGTGCTGCCGCTGGTCATGTTCATGGACAAGGCGCCACGGTTGTCCAACTGGATGCCCGTAAGCGTTTTGTCACCTGTCGTCAAACTCATTTGTTGGCCAACAGGCACCAGCAGTGTCCCTGCGCCAGTGATGTTGCCACCCGTCCATGTGGCTCCGGCGTTTGCGCTAAGGGAACTGGCTGCACTCAGAGTCAAGGTGCCCGCAGACACATTCAAGGCACCCCCGGCTGAATTGACACCATTAAGCGCAATCGCGCCACCCGACACAGTCAACCCGCCGCCAAAAGTGCTGGCTGTGCCGATCGTCAACGAGCCCCCGCTGACCGTCAACCCACGGGTGCTGCTGAAGCCTTTGATGCTGTAGTTGCCACTGCCCAGTACCAGAGCACTGGAGCCGGTGTTGATGGTCACAAAGTCATCGATGCCCGGCAAGATTCCGTTACGCCAGTTGCGCGTATCTGTCCAGTTTGAATCATCTAGGGTGCCAGTCCAACCGCCAAAGGTCGCTGCGCCCAATGTCAGTGTCAAACCCGTGAGGTTGTAGGCCGATCCTGATGTAGCCAGTGTGCCGTTAACCAATGCAAATGCACTGCCATCTGTGGCGTTGGTTGATGTCACCACGCCAACACTGCCGCTGGTGGCATTGCCACTGAGGGTGAGGGTGCCGCCGTAGCTCACATTACCAGACACGGCCAACACATCGTTTGCGAACACACTGCCTGAGCTGTCAATCTGCGCCTGCACTGTGCCACTGACTCCCAGCACCAGATCGCCCGTGATGGACAGCGTACCGGTCGGTGTTGTCTGCGTTCCGGGGGCAATGATGCCGTTGTTGGTGAGCAGATTCCCGGCAGCAGATACATCAACCGTTCCCAAACCAGTGATTTTTCCCGTTGACAAATTGGCAAACGAGCCACCAATGAGCTTGAGATTGGCTCTTGGGCTTAAATTGATTTGTCCGGAATTCTGAAAGGCATACTCAGCTTGGTTCAATGCTAAATATTGCTTGACATCAAGCAAGCCTTGATTGTCCAAAGCGGCGTTGATTCTGCTGCCATATGCCAGGCTGATACCTGCGAACGCAGCTAAGTTATTGCTCCGAATGACCCCGTTTGGTGCATTCACCAGCGTACCAGCGCTCACATTGAGCGTTGATGTGCTATCCACACTGGAGTTGCCTTGACCCGCACTCCTTAGCTCAATCGTCCCTGTGTTTGTAAAGCCATTGGCAATAGTTAACACCACAGGGCCAGGCTGGGTGGACTGTAGCAAAATTGACCCGCTCTGACGGGTGATGTTCCCATTGATCGCAGACTCATTGGTGTTGTAGTCAGTGGGGTATCCATAAGAGGCACGGCCAAAAACGTAAATGCTGCCTTGATTGTCCAAAGCCGTGTCGATGGTAGAAAGCATCAAGCTCAAATCGCCCAGGTTGGTCAGGCTGCCAGTACCCTTGATGGTGTTGCCATTCAAGCTGAGCCCCGCCCCATGGCTGACAGTGGCACTGCCATCTATTGTCAAAGGCCGAGCAAACGATACGCTTCCGCTTGGAATTGACAAACTGCCTGTCGAAGCAATCAGCGTTCTGCCAGTGCCCGACATGGTGCCACCAGACCAGCTCATCAATCCATTCACAGTTACATTGCCGACACCCTGCAAAGTGCCGGATGTCAGGTTCAAGCTACTCAAAGTGGATGCCCCATTCAGCGTAATCGCGCCTCCGGAAACCGTCAAACCACCTCCAAAGGTACTGGCTGTGCCAACCGTCAGAGAACCGCCACTGACCGTGAGTCCACGGGAACTGCTGCTAAATCCCTTGATGGTGTAGTTTCCACTGCCTAGCACCAGGGCGCCTGTGCCAGTACTGATGGTCACAAAGTCGTCAATGCCAGGCAAAATGCCTGTGCTCCAGTTGCCAGTATCTGTCCAGCTGGTGCCATCACCACTGCCAATCCAGCCACCAAAGGTGGGCACTGCGCCCAATGTCAGCGTCAAACCCGTGCCGGTGTAAGCCGAGGCTGATGTGGCAAGGGTGCCGTTGATCAATGCAAACGCACTGCCAGCCGTGGTGGTGGCAGAAGTCACCACGCCCACATTGCCGCTAGTGGCATTGCCATTGAGCGTGAGGGTGCCGCCGTAGTTCACATTGCCAGACACCGTTAGCTTGTCGTGCTGACCTGGTGCCGTGCCGTCAAGGTCGAGGTTTAGATTCGAGCCAGTAGAAAACTCCAGATCACCTGTGATGAACAGCGTGCCAGCCGTGCCCGCACCGCCAGGATTGATGTTGCCTTGGTTGAGCAACTTGGCCGGACCCGTGCCGACTTCAATCGTGCCTGCACCCGAGATGGTGCCTGCGTTGGCAATCCCGGCCACTCGACGCAATGTCGCTCCCGCGTTGACATAGACGCCACTCGTGGGATTGAGCGTGAGTTCACCACCAACAACCAACGTACCCTCGTGCACATTGATCCCACCGCCACCAACACCACCATTGACAATGGTCAGATGACCATCTCCAACGGTTTGTACAGCCAAACTGCCCGAGTTTTTGTTGATTTGACCCACATTGACCAATGTGTGCCCCGTACCTGTCGCCGTGTAGATTGGCGTGGTGCCAGTGCTGTTAAGGTTAATGATTCCCGTGCTGGCGTTGTTCCAGGTCAGGTTATTGCGATCATAAAAACCTGCACTGCCTGAGCCGCTGAGGTTGACCGTGCCATGATTCACCCAGTTGCGGCCAATACCTGCCCCTACCTCGGTGATGTTGGTCACGCCATACGTGGTCAAGGTGCCCGTGCCCACAACATCGACCCCACCACGCCATTCAAAACCATGGGTCGTCAAATTTCCCGTACCACCTACTGCGTCAGCTTGTCCGCCATTCAAGGTCAAGGTATTTGCAAACGTCGCATCGACATTGAAATTCGTCGACCCAGTCCCGATGGTCACATGGCCTGTAGCCGCGATGCCGAAGCCGCCATTGACGTTAAACGTACCGCCTGAGAACTGCACATTGCCACTTCCGGTGATATCGGATCCGACGTTCAAGTCACGTGCGCCGCCGACGAACTGAAGATTCGCGCCAGTGGCAACGTTATAGGTACCAGTGTCAGCACCGCTGGTTGCGAACTTCAGGGTGCCCACATTCACATTGACTGCGCCGGTGTTGTTAAAAACAAATTTGGCGGGGTCAATGTTGGACCGGATTAGTGTTTCCCCGGCATTCGTCGTTTTACTCAAGGTACCCTGATTGTTGAAAGTGCCCACGCCGGCCGTTGCACCAAAATCACCCAGGCCAGCAAGGTTTTGAATTTCGAAGGTTGCACCCAACTTGTTATTGAACACGCCACCGTTAATGATCTCAAGCCCCCTGTTGGTAGCGTTCAAGACAGCGGAGCCGTAGTGGTCAAACACGCGCCCATCAACCTTGCGCGCCGTCGTCGTGTCGGGCAAGGCCAGCGTGCCATTGGAGGCAAACGCACCACTTCCAGCCAAACTGCCTCCAGACCAGGTCATTGAATTGCTCACCGTCACCGCGCCCGTGCCATTGAGTGCGCCCGACGACAGAGTCAAGCTGCTGACCACAGAGGCGCCATTGAGCGTGAGTGAGCCACCCGACACCGTTAACCCGCCACCAAAGTTGCTTGTCCCGGCAACAGTGAGTCCACCTCCGCTGACGGTCAATCCCATAACATTGCTGTGAAATTCCTTAATGCTGTAAGTGCCACCATCAATTACCAGATTGCCGGTACCGGTAGCGATAGACACCACATCATCCATCCCAGGCAACACGCCAGAACTCCAGTTGCCCGAGTTCCCCCAATGGTCGTCTCCCGCAGCACCAGTCCAGGACCCAAAGGCCGCCACGGCG
>JBIJDQ010000365.1:0-3442 GCA_044344025.1 Rhodoferax sp. | reverse complement strand
AAGAGGTCACTTCACAGCTCAGACCAAACCCGGCCGAGTTAATGAAACGCAGCAGGTTGAATGACAAGGTGGGGTCATGTTTGAAGACCTCCTCAATCTCGCTGGTGCTGGCCTGTTTGCGCACCAGGTTGATGAGCCGGATGATGGCGGCTTGCGCCGGGCGAATGGTTTGCCCTTTGATGAGTACTGGCTTGGCAAACCAATAGCCCTGGAACAGGGTGCATCCCAGGCGCGAGGCAAGCTCAAACTGGGCTTGGGTTTCGACTTTTTCAGCCACCAGTCGTGCCGGAGTGGCATGGCTGGCAAGGGTGGTCACGCTGGCCAGCACTTCAGGTGTGTGTTTTGCCATGTCGAGCTTGATGAACGATGCCAGGCTGAGCCAGCTGGCGTAGGCGGGTGCCAGCACGGACTCGTCAAACGCCAGTTTGAAACCACGCCGATGCACCTCTGCCAGCGTTTGGCGATAGGTGTCAATGTCTTCAGGCTCGGTTTGGTGGGCAGGCATGGGGCCAATCTCAAGCACCATCCGGTCAGGATCAATCAGTTCCAAGTGCCCGCCCGTCAGAGTGTGGTGGGTGCAGTTGACAAAAATGAAGCTGCGTCCGTTGAGCACTTCGCTGTCGGCGTTGGACAGCAAGTTAAACAGCAGAGCCGCGTCACTGGCAGCGCTAAAAGGCTCGCTGCCTTGTGAGCGGTCAAACAACTCGTACCCGAAAATAGCGCGTTTGGCATCCAGGATGGGCTGGCGTGCAATCGCCATCATGGCTAAGGTGGGAGCAGCGTTATTTGTTTTGGAGTTGGTTTGGGTAGGCATGGCTTTTTTTAGCAGTGAAGGGGTGGGGCCAGGCATTGGCCGATTCAGGCCAGAGCCAAAGCCGTCAGCTCGGCTTCGGTAAATCCGGCGGCACGCCGGGCTTGCAGATTAAAGGGGCCTTTAAGCACCGGTGCCTGATAACGCTTGGCCAGGTCGGCATATGTGGCTAGCGGGTCAAGCTGGTGTTGGATGCACAAGTGGTTGTACCAGCGGTTGCCAATGGCCACATGGCCAATTTCATCGTGCAAGATGATGTCAAGAATTTTTGCGGCAGCCTGGTCTCCCACCGACACCAACCGGTTGCGTACTGCGGGTGTGGCATCCAGACCACGCGCCTCCAGGGTGCGCGGCACCAAGGCCAGCCTGGCCAACACATCAGCCTGGGTGCGCTCGGCCATGTCCCACAGGCCGTCGTGTGCCGGAAAGTCACCATAAGCAAAGCCCAGGCTGCTCAGGTGGGCATGCAGCAGCTCAAAGTGCAGGGCCTCTTCTTGCGCCACACGCCACCAGTCGGTGTAAAACGCCGGGGGCATACCGGCAAAGCGCCAGACCATGTCCAGCGCCAGGTTGATGGCATTGGCCTCGATATGGGTCAGTGCATGGATCAGACCGGCCTTGCCCTCCGGCGTGCCCACCGCACGTGTTTTGAGCTGGCTTGGCTGCACCAGCAGTGGGCGGGCCGGTCTACCAGGAAGATTGGACGGGGTGAGCAGCGTCTGGCGCGGGTTAAGCGCGCACTGTGTGGCATCTTGCATGCGCACTTGCCGGGCTTTTTCTTGGGTGGACTCAATTTGCAGCAAGAGTAGGGCTTGTGCCCGCAGGGACACCGGTTGCGCTGGCTGATGGCCGGGTTGTTCTGGAGAGGGTGACAAGGTTTTCATTCAGGGCTTGGGTTGCCTACAATTCTAGGTAACTTAAAGTTGAAGGGCAGTGATGGCAATTTATGAACTTGATGGCGTGAGCCCCCGCATGGCAGACTCGGCCTGGGTGGCAGGCAGCGCCGAGGTGATGGGCGATGTGGTGCTGGGCGAAGACGTGGGCATCTGGTTTGGCGTGGTGGTGCGTGGTGACACGGCGGCCATTCAAGTGGGTGACCGCACCAACATTCAGGACCTCAGCGTGCTGCATGCCGATGTGGGCATGCCCTTGACCATTGGCACGGGTGTGACGGTGGGCCACAAGGCCGTGTTGCATGGCTGCACCGTGGGTGATGACAGTCTGATCGGCATTGGTGCCGTGGTGCTCAACGGTGCCAAAATTGGCAAGGGTTGTCTGGTGGGCGCGGGTGCACTGGTGACCGAAGGCAAAGAGTTTCCCGATGGCAGCATGATCATTGGCAGTCCGGCCAAAGCGGTGCGTCAACTCACCCCCGAGCAGTTGCAGGGCTTGCGTGAAAGCGCTGAGCATTACGTGGCGAACGCAAAGCGTTTCAAAGCCAGTCTGCACAAAATCGCCTGATGCGCCAGGTGCATGCCATTTAAACCAGGAACACAGCTTGTCTGAAATTCACAAATTTATCTTTGAAGGTTTGCCGGTACGGGGTGCGGTGGTGCGCCTGACTGAGGCATGGGTCGAAATTTTGCGCCGTCGCAGCAACAACACCACGCACGGGCCATACCCCGCGCCGGTACAAGCCTTGCTTGGCGAGATGACTGCGGCGGCTGTGCTGATGCAGTCCAACATCAAGTTCAATGGCTCGCTCATTGTTCAGGTGTTTGGAGACGGCCCGGTGAAGCTGGCTGTGGTTGAGGTGCAAAGCGATTTTTCATTGCGGGCCACCGCCACGGTGCACGGCGACGTCACTGAAGCTGCCAGTTTGAGCCAGATGGTCAACGTGGGCAACGAAGGCCGCTGCGCGATTACGCTCGATCCAAAAGACCGCCAACCCGGTCAACAACCCTACCAAGGCGTGGTGCCGCTGTTTGGCGATGCGCGTGAAAAGCTTGAAAAATTCAGCGACGTGTTGCAGCACTATATGCTGCAAAGTGAGCAGCTTGACACCACGCTGGTGCTGGCTGCCGACGACAAGGTGGCCGCTGGCCTGCTGATTCAGCGCCTGCCCATGGCGGGTGCCGGCAATCTGGCTGGCACTGCGCGCCAGGCCGATGAAGATCAGATTGGCATCAATGAACATTACAACCGCATCGCCGTGCTTGCCTCCAGCCTCAAGCGCGAAGAGTTGTTGACGCTGGATGTGGACACCATCCTGCACCGCTTGTTTTGGGAAGAAACGCTGCTTCGTTTTGAGCCACTACGGGGTGAAGAGGGTCCAAAGTTCTCCTGCACCTGCAGCCGTGAAAGGGTCAGAAAAATGATCGATGGCCTGGGCATTGAGGAGGCGCACAGCATTTTTCAAGAACAGAGCCTGATTGAAGTGGGCTGTGATTTTTGTGGTGCACAGTACCGATTTGACCCGGTGGATGTGGCACAAATTTTTCACCAGTCTGGCCAGCTGCCACCTGCTGGAGCGCAGGTGCACTAACATCTGATGTTGGTTTTAAAGCAGCCTGTCGTCGCGGTTCAGTGCCGCGTCCAGGCGCGCCTGCAGTGCGCTAAGGCGTTGCGCCACATCACTTGACAGTACCGGTGCAGGCGCTTCTGTAACCGTGGGGTGAGCATGCTGGTCAG
>JBIJDQ010000364.1:0-3444 GCA_044344025.1 Rhodoferax sp. | reverse complement strand
GAACCGGGAACGTGCTGTTGAAAGCGTCGCTGCTTAAAAACTTGAAGCAACCTTTTGAGACCAGCTTTGGGCGGACCGGAGGTGAGGACAGCTTGCTGTTCAGGGACCTTCTCGCAGGGGATGCGCGTTTCGTATGGTGTGACGAGGCGACCGTAAGTGAAGAAGTTCCTGACGACCGAGCCAGTGCAACATGGTTGCTAAAGCGTTCGTTTCGAATCGGTCAAACATGGATTCGCGCGGAATTGCATCGTTTGTCAGGCTTGCGGCGGTGGCAGCGAGGAATCTATTTGGCTGTGAAAGCCGGGGTGCAGTTGTTAGCAAGTGTGGCGTTGACCATTGCATGGTTGCCGCTGTCACGTATACAGTCGTTTCACTGGCTTCGTAAGACCTATGCACAGGCTGGTAAATTGACTGGCATGACGGCTTTTCAATATCAAGAATACGGTGGCTAACGTGGTGCAAGGGCAGTTTAATGAAGTGTCAATCTGGGATCGTCGGCTAGCGGCAGCCCTCCTGTTTAGTGCTGTCATTTTTGGGTTGTTGCCCTCTGGATTTAACTGGAGTGATTTTGAAGATAGCTCTACCTATGTTGGCGGTTCGATCGGATACCAGTTGCAATGGGGAAGCGTTTTTGCAGTATCGGCCTTCTTGTGCTGGCGGTATCGCGACCGTGCTTTTGCGATTTTGCGATTTTCGAACCCATTTATGTGGATTCTTTTCGTCTATTGCATGGTTAGTACTTTGTGGTCCCCGTACGAGTTGGTGACTTTGAAAAAAGCGGTGCAAGTTGGCGGCTTAGTTGCATTCAGCATAGCGATACAAGTCGACAGGAGTTCCTGGCGGGATACTTTTAAGGTCATGCTGTTTGCGTTTACTTCGATTGAAATTGCTTCTGCATTAGTTGCAATTTTGAATCCTTCGATGGGGATAGATGCGGATTTTGGATACGCATGGCGCGGGGTGGTTTCTGGAAAAAACACGCTGGGCGCCATAGGTGCGCTGAGTCTGCTGATGTGGGTCGCTTTGTGGGACGATCAAACCTTGTCTCCCTCTGTATGGAGGGTCGGCGTTTTTTTCAGTGTCTTGTGTGTGGTGATGTCTACGAGTTCAACCAGCATTACGATGGCTGCAGTCGGTGTTTTGGTCTATTGGATTCTCTACAAGCAGCATATCGGCTCACCACTTTGGCTTCAAAGGCTAGTAGTGATGCTGGTGTTGTTGGTCGTGGCGGCGCTGCATCTTTTTTTTATTCTTGAAGGTCGCTTACCAGAACAAAGTGAAATCATTGGACCATTTGCGACCCTGTTTGGGAAAAGTGCAGATTTAACTGGCAGGGCCGATATTTGGGCACCACTTTACGTTGAGATAGAAAAACACTGGGTGCTCGGGATTGGCTACGGAGCCTTCTGGCTAGGTCCCGATAGTCCATCCCAACCAATTTTGGATACCTTGCCATGGATTCCTTTGCAGGCCCATAACGGTTATCTTGATGTATTGAACGAGTTGGGTGCGCTGGGAATGCTACTTCTCGTTGGGTTATTGTTCTGGCATGCGCGTGCCTTGTACAAGCTTTCGTCAATCGACCGGGGTGCCGCTGCTGGATTCACGGCGATTTTGGTTACCATTTTGTTGTCGAATTATTCAGAAAGTTCCCTGTTCAGGGGGGTGGTTTTTAATTTCTTGTTATTTGTTTTAACCCTCACCCGCGTTTCTGCAATGGTGTACGCACCGGTGGAATCTGAGTTCGATGAAGCATTGACCGATCAAAGTAATGAATTGCGTGTTTGACATATGAAAGTTATCAACTTGAAAAATGCTGGATCGTTCAGGCGGGTGGGAGGTATTGGCCTGATGGGTTGTTTTTGGTTAGGCTTTGGGGGGGCTGCTCTTGCAAATACCGAGGTCGTACTCCAGTTCGAGTCGGCGCTGCGCCATGAGTCGAATCCCTTTCGGTTTGTGGATGGTACAAACGGCCTTGCTACCCTAAAGACCGATTCGACGAGTGATTCGATTTTTTCCAACGACTTGCGTTTCTCGGTCGCGCATCCGTTGGACTCTCCTGATACGCGATTGGTGCTGGGCGGATTGGTCGGGCAACGTAACTATCGCCAGTTCACGCACCTCAATCACACAGAATATGCCTATCGCGGAGGATTGGAATGGCGATGGAGCACCCTTTGGAAAGGGGAAGTGATTCGAGCCCAGGAACAAAAACTATACGACTATCAGGATGGCTCCATCACTGATCGGGAGATGACACATAAAACCACTGATAGTGTCGGAGTTGCGTTGCGTGTAACGCCCAGTCTGGACATTCCCTTGATACTGAAAGCGCAAAAATTGTCGTATGACACAGTGACTAACCTTCCTTTCGAGAGCGAGGAACGTAGTGCAGATATCGGTGTTGCATTCCGCAGTGAAACGGGTTCAAATTTTCGTACTGGAGTCAAGGCTAACGACGTCAAATTTTTGCAACGTACAGCCCTGTTGATTGCGACTGCCGATAGCCGGTACAGGGATGACGAGTTGTATCTTGAAGCCGATTGGCAATACAGCGTTTTGACTCGGTTTGGTGCCAGAGTCGCAAGGTTGGAGCGAACCTATGACGCGCTCAAAAACTTGAATTTATCCACAACGACTTCGGAAGCTTCTGTTGTATACGAGTATTCCCCGAAGACACGCTTTACCCTCAATGTTTGGAACCGGCCATCGGGTTCAACCGATCCTGCAACGCTTTACACCACAGTGACGGGTGGGCAAGCTGCGGTCCGCTGGCAAACCACAGAAAAAACCAGACTTTCAGTGCAATATGGCTCTGAAATGGAAAGATACAAAACCACAACAGCCTGGGTAGGTCAGCCAGACCCGGAGCTCAAAAGAACGAGGTTGGGGGCCAGTCTGGTCTATGCGGTGAGCAGGGACATCGCGCTTTATGTCGAAGGGTTGAATGATGAATTGAACCGGGGATCCATCGGTTCGGGTATATCCCAGAGAACGCTTCGAACCGGGCTGGAATATACCTTTGAGGGTGTGCCTGGGTTGGCGCAAAAGACCGGCCTAGGCGCCAGACGCTAAGTTGATGAGAGAACTAATCAATCGGGCAGAGCGTTGGGTAGCCAACAGCGTATATCGCAGGGAGCTGGTCTTGAATCGAGAGGCTGGAGTAGTGAGCTTCAGTTTTGACGATGCACCCCAGTCTGCCTGTGAGGCAGGAAGGGATGTTCTGGAGGAAAGTGGATGCCTTGGCACATGGTATGTCGCCGGTGGTTTGACTGATGAACTGGAGCAGGGGCGGCGTTGCCATTCCGCAAGGCATCTGCGGCAACTTGTGCAGAGTGGACACCATATTGGTTGCCATACTTTTTCGCACCGGCGCTGTGATCAGATGAGTACTTTTCAGATGCGCGCTGAAATTGACCGCAATGCGACGTTTTTTCGTGATGC
>JBIJDQ010000585.1:0-2614 GCA_044344025.1 Rhodoferax sp. | reverse complement strand
GAAAAATTGGCGATTGCTTGGAGTGCGTTCCATCCTTCGTGCAAGAAAGGCCGCAGCACCGCGTGATAAACACCCATTGGAACCCGCCATGACACTTAGAACCTTGCCTACCTTGGCTGCGCTCCAGTCCTTTGAGGCTGCGGCGCGTTTAGGGAGCTTTACCAAGGCGGCGGTGGAACGCAACCTGACCCATAGTGCCATCAGTCGCAACATCCAGGCGGTAGAGCACTGGTGCGGCGAAACTTTGTTTGAACGCAAGGGCCCGAAGGTGCTGCTTTCTGCTGGCGGCCAACGTTTGCGCCAGCGCCTGGGCGAGCCCTTGCAGGCGCTACACGCGGCCTTGGAGTTGGGGCAGGTGTCTGCCGCCAAGCAGCCGCTCAAGGTGCTGATGCTGTCGTCCATTGCGTGTACTTGGCTCGTGCCGCTCTTGCCCGCGTTCGCACGGGCTTGCCCTCAGGTCAATCTATCGATCGAGACCGGGTATGACATGGTGAGCCTGCCACCTTTGCAGCCTGCGGTGGCGATTCGTTTTGGGCACTTTGCCCGTGCAGGCTTGCGCTGCCAGCGCCTGTGGTTTGACCGCATGGTGGCGGTAGCGAGCCCCGCATGGGTAGAGCAGCACGACCCACAGGCGGCCCTATGGCCCGCGCACCAATTGCTGCGCCACAGCCATGAACCGTGGCCCACACGTTTGGCGATGGAGGCTGAGGGTGCGGGTGCTGCACTTGCGAAACTCCCTGTGGCATCGGGCTTTGAGTTCAATGACGCTTTGCTCTTGGCTCAAGCCGCCTTGATGGGTTGCGGCGTGGCCTGGGTGCGGGCCTCGCTGGTGCAGGGTTTTGTGGAGGAGGGGCGCTTGCAGGTTTTGGCGCGCAGCGAGCAGGTGTCTGACAAAGCGGCGTGGTTGGTGTGCCGCGAAGATGCTGCCGATTTGAGTGCGGTGCGCGCATTCTTTTCGTGGGCCGAGAGCCTGGCCCAATCCTCAGCAGTGTTGTAAACCCGCCAAAGCGCCTTCGCCAGCTGTAGGGCAAAAGTGTGACCGAGTGTGCTCTTGAGGTCGTATCGAACGAGGATCGATTTCGGTTGGGGACGGGGAAAGTTGATGAAAAAGGGGCAGCCACGAGTTATCGCAGACGGTGGGCGGCAAGCGCGCATGGGGTCAGATGGGCGCCCGCAGGCTCAGCGGCGGTGTCGTGGTCGGTAATGAAGCGATGGCTACGTCCGGGTCATCCACCGCATCAGCCCCTCCACGGGCCCCTGGCGAAACCGCCGAGACCAAGCCCAGGCGAAACCGCCTGCCAAAAGCGCGAACAGCGCGGCGGCGCCCACAACCTCCCACAGGCCTGACTGCCGCAACGGCGGCAAGAAACCCAGGGCTTCCATCGTGCCCATGCCGATGAGAATGTGCGCCAGGTACAGCGTCAGGGTCATGCGGCCCATGGGTGTCAGCCACTGCCAGCTGTGGCCACCCCGCGCCGCCAGCAGCGCTAGGCCGATGAGCGCGGTCGCGATGCCGCCCGCTATCACCACATACAGCGGCGACGGCGGCAGCGGCTGCAAGCCCAGCAACCAATGCCACTGCGCCCCCAAATGTGCCAGACCCGCCCGGTGCAAAGCAAAGCCCAGCAGCGCAGCAACCACACCACCTGCCAGCAGCCGGTGTGCTGTTCGGGTCTGCTCCAGTTGCAAGCCCTGAAGCCACAAGCCCCAGACCAAAAAGGCACCCCATGGAAGCAAGGGATGCCAACCGTTGAACAGCGTGTGTCGCACCAGCACCGATGCGCTATCCAGTGGCTCGTAGGTCAGCGTCGGCCAATGCCAACCGGCGTTGTAGTCAAACGTCAAAGCCAACAGCGGCCACGCCAACACCAGGCCGGTGGTGATCCAGGGCCAGAAGGATCGCGGTACGCTGAGCACCACAGCGCCGAGCACGAAGTAGACCGCGTAGTAATGCAGGATGTCCGGCGGAAAGACCATCAGATTCAATCCGCCGATGGCGGCCAGGAAGAGCGCACGGCGCGCGACCCAGTTCCGCAGCTCGCTGCCGTGCAGCTTGTGCGTCGCCAGCGCCAGACCCATGCCGGCAAGCACCACGAAGAGCGCTGCGGCGCGCCCCGACAGCGCTTCAACAGCCGCTTGCAGCCATGCGGGTGCGCCGGGGTCCTTGTCCACGCCCAAGGCGACACGGAAGTTCACCACCAGCATGCCCAGCCAAGCCCAGGCTCGCGCCAGGTCGAGCCCGGTCAAACGGGCGGCGGTCATGCGCGTTTGGGGGCACGCCCCTTGACGGCTGGCGCAAGCAGGGCCTCGAATAGCTTTGAGAGGGGTCCGCCAGTGCGCATGGCAGGGGTCTGGCCCATGGCGAGTGCATCCATAAAGCACCGGCCTTCAATGGCGTCCAGCAGCAAACCGGCCAGATCGGGCGCAGCCATGCCTTGCGCCAACTCGCCTTCTGCACGGGCATGCTCCAGCGCGGCGGCCAGCGCCTGCACGAGGCGATGGCGGGTGACTAGGAAAGGTGTGGCCAGCTCAGGGTGGCGCAGAAGTTCTGAGAGGACCTCAGCTCCCAGCATCAGGCGTGCCGAGTCCTGGTGCAAGGCGGCGTAGTCGCGCG
>JBIJDQ010000363.1:0-3451 GCA_044344025.1 Rhodoferax sp. | reverse complement strand
CTACTTGTTGCCTTGGGGCCAGATGAGTTATTGGGGCGCGCAAGTGATTGTGAACCTGTTCTCGGCCATTCCGTTCATTGGTCCTGATCTGGCCTTGTTGATCCGTGGTGACTTTGTGGTGGGTGATGCCACATTGAACCGCTTCTTCAGCTTCCACGTGATCGCGGTTCCATTGGTCTTGCTGGGCTTGGTTGTGGCGCACATCATTGCCCTGCACGAAGTCGGCTCCAACAACCCCGACGGTGTGGAAATCAAGGCAACCAAGGATGCCAAAGGTGTTCCTTTGGACGGTATTCCGTTTCACCCCTACTACTCTGTGCATGACATTTTTGGTGTCAGCGTGTTCTTGTTCGTTTTTTCCGCGATCGTGTTTTTCGCACCGGAAATGGGCGGCTATTTCTTGGAGTACAACAATTTCATCCCAGCTGATCCATTTCAGACACCGCTGCACATCGCACCAGTTTGGTATTTCACGCCTTTCTACACCTTGCTGCGGGCCGTAACCACAGAAATGATGTACGTGCTGATGGCCTGTGTGGTGGCGGGTGCTGTGTTGGCCGTGGTCAAAATCAAGATGCCAGCATTGTTCAAGGGTCTGATCGTTGGGGGGGCTGTGGCTGTCGTTGCCATGATGCTGGCAATTGATGCAAAGTTCTGGGGCGTAGTGGCCATGGGTGGTGGCGTCGTGATCTTGTTTTTCTTACCTTGGCTTGACAACAGCGAAGTTAAGTCCATTCGTTACCGTCCAACGTGGCACAAGTACCTATATGCTGCTTTTGTCATTAATTTCTTCGTGATCGGTTACCTCGGAACACAACCGGTATCCGACATTGCAGGCCGCATTTCCCAGTTTGGCACACTGTTCTACTTCGGCTTTTTTATTCTGATGCCTTGGTGGAGTCGTCTTGGTACTTTTAAACAAGTGCCCAACCGTGTCACCTTCACGGCGCATTGAACAGGAGCACAAAACATGAAAACCATGGGTTTCGCACAAAAAGTTATTTTCGGCCTGTTGATGGCGTTGGGTGTTTCTATGACATCGCTTGCCAATGTGGCCGGTCCCGCATGGGACAAGGCACCAGACAAAATGAATGACAAGGCGGCGCTGCAAAACGGTGCCAAGGTGTTTGTGAACTACTGCCTGAACTGCCACTCTGCCGCCTTTAATCGCTTCAACCGATTGCAGGATATAGGTCTGACTGCGGAGCAAATCAAGGACAACCTGTTGGTGACCAATGCAAAAATTGGCGACACCATGAAGGCGGCGATTGATCCCCAGCAGGCCAAGGCATGGTTTGGTGTCAACCCGCCTGACCTTACCGTCATAGCACGCTCGCGCGCAGGCGCGGGTGGTACCGGCGCCGATTATTTGTATTCTTATATGCGCGGTTTCTATCCAGACGGCACTAAGCCAACCGGATGGAACAACCATGTTTTTCCAAACGTGGCAATGCCTCATGCCTTGTGGGAATTGCAAAGCAGCATGACCCCCGCACAATACGATCAAACCGTGGGTGACTTGGTGAACTACATGCAGTGGATGGCTGAGCCCGCACAAACTACCCGAAAAACATTGGGTATGTGGGTGTTGGCATTTTTGGCAGGTTTGATCTTTCTCACTTGGCGACTAAACGCTGCATACTGGAAAGATATCAAGTAGCGTTGTTTTCTTGATCTTCACATCATTTCAAAATTGGTGTGCTGATTGTTCAGAGTGGGCGGGCGAACAGCCTCCCGCTCTTTTACTTTTTTAGGAGCCTCCACCATGATGGTGCTTTACTCGGGTACAACTTGCCCCTATTCTCATCGTTGCCGCTTTGTTCTGTTTGAGAAAGGCATGGATTTTGAGATTCGAGATGTTGATTTGTACAACAAGCCTGAGGACATCAGTGTGATGAATCCGTACGGTCAAGTGCCGATTTTGGTGGAGCGGGACCTCATTTTGTACGAGTCCAACATCATCAACGAGTACATCGACGAGCGCTTTCCCCACCCCCAATTGATGCCAGGCGACCCGGTTGACCGGGCCCGCGTACGGCTTTTCTTACTTAACTTCGAGAAAGAACTGTTTGTCCATGTGTCAACCTTGGAGTCGCGAACAGCCAAGGGCAACGAAAAGGCGCTTGAAAAAGCACGCGCGCACATTCGTGACCGTCTCACCCAGTTGGCACCCGTGTTTCTGAAAAACAAGTACATGCTTGGCGATGGTTTTTCAATGCTTGATGTGGCCATAGCACCGCTGCTTTGGCGTCTGGATTACTATGGCATTGAACTTAGCAAAAATGCGGCACCCCTCCTCAAATATGCCGAGCGTATTTTTTCACGCCCTGCGTACATTGAAGCGTTGACCCCATCTGAGAAGGTGATGCGCAAATAGACCCCAATGTGGACTGACTGAAATGACTCAAGACTTCCAGACGACATCCACCCGACCTTACCTGATTCGTGCACTGCACGAGTGGTGTTCGGACAACGGTCTGACCCCGTACGTCACCGTGATGGTGGACAACACGGTGCAAGTGCCGCGTGAGTACGTGAAGGATGGGGAGATTGTGCTTAATATCGGTTTCGATGCAACCACTGGTTTGACCCTTGGAAACGACTACCTTGAGTTCAAGGCACGTTTTGCGGGCGTGGTGCGGGACATCATGGTTCCGATCCACCAGGTGGTTGCTATTTTCGCCAAGGAAAATGGGCAAGGAATGGCTTTTCCTCGCCTTGAGCTCGCCGGCGGAAAAAGCGATGTGAGTCAGCGAGTTAGACCGCTAAAACCGGCAGTTGCCCGTTTGGCACCAGTGGATGGCAGCATTGCCCAAGAGGCTGAATCAGCATCGACAACTGCATCGCCCGCACCTAAGTCGGGCACACGGCCCTCACTGACCTTGATCAAGTAGTTTTCCCGGTTTAGCCAGGAAAAAATGTGTAGAATTCGACTTTCGCCGATTTAGCTCAGTTGGTAGAGCAACCGCCTTGTAAGCGGTAGGTCATCAGTTCGAATCCGATAATCGGCACCAGTAGACAGTCTAAAGGCCTCCAAGTAGTGATACTTCGAGGCCTTTTTCATTGGTGAATCAGGCACTTAGCGTCTAACAGAGTACATAGCCGTACATTGACAGCCAGGCCAAACCGGGGGAGATTTAGAGAATGTGGGAGGAAAGACGAATTCATCCCCCACTTCCCAATGAAAACTCCCTGTTTTGTTGTCCCGTACCTTGATTTGGAGCGTACCCCCATGTTGACCGATGCCAAGTGCCGAAACGCAGCCTGCCCCCCGGACAAAAGGCAAGCCCGGTTCGCTGATTCGGGCGGCATGTACTTGCAGATTAGCCCGGCGGGTTCAAAACCCTGATGGCCACCCAAATTCCCCCACTTGTGGCCACCTCAAATTCCCCCACCCTGAGCGCGGCGTGCCGGCAGGCTAAACCCGGCTGTTTCACCGCCTCATTCAGTA
>JBIJDQ010000362.1:0-3458 GCA_044344025.1 Rhodoferax sp. | reverse complement strand
GTGCGCCTGAAAGATGTCAGTTTGACCCTGTATGCCGGTGAAATTGTGGGTGTGGCGGGCGTGTCAGGCAACGGCCAGAGTGAGCTGATCGACGTGCTGACGGGTTTGTTGGTGCCTGACCAAGGCCAGATGCAGCTGCTTGACCACAGTTTTGACAGTGGGCATTGGCTTGACCCCGGTGCCGCTCGCAGGTTGGGCCTGGCCCATGTGCCCGAAGATCGCCACGCCCGGGCGCTGGTGATGGCGTTTGCGGCTTGGGAGTCGGCGGCGCTTGGTTATGACGATTTGCCTGATTACGCCAGCCATGGCTGGATGAACCATGAGCGCATGCGTCAGGCCACCGTTGAGATGATGGCCCGCTTTGATGTGCGCCCGCATGACCCTGAACTGGTTTGCAGCAAGTTCTCTGGCGGCAACCAGCAAAAACTGGTGCTGGCCCGCGAGCTGGGCCGCGCACCCAAGGTGTTGCTGGTGGGGCAGCCCACCCGGGGTGTGGACATTGGCGCGATCGAATTTATTTACAGCCAGTTGCGCGCCCTGCGCAAGGCGGGTTGTGCGGTGCTGGTGGTGTCAAGCGAACTCGATGAAATTCTGGCGTTGTCAGACCGGGTGGTGGTGATGAACCAGGGTCGCATGGCGGGTGAGTTGGCGATTGCGGATTGTTCAGAGTCTGCCTTGGGCCTGTTGATGACCGGAGGAAATGCATGACCCCACTTCCCCGCTGGGCCGACCTGGTCTTGTTGCCGCTGGTGAGTTTGCTGGTGGCCTTGCTGGCCGCCGGTGGTGTGGTGGCCATGGTGGGGCAAGACCCGCTGGTGGTGATTCAGGTGCTGGTTCAAGGGGCGTTTGGCACCGCCAGGGGTCTGAGCTACACGCTGTACTACGCCACCACGTTTGTGTTTACCGGGCTGGCGGTGGCTGTGGCTTTTCATGGGGGTTTGTTCAACATCGGCGGGGAAGGGCAGGCGGTGATGGGTGGCCTGGGTACCGGACTGGTGGCCCTGTGGCTGTCGGCCTTTTTGCCAGCCTGGGTGATGTTGCCGCTGATGCTGCTGGCCGGGGCCTTGTTTGGTATGGCGTGGGCGGCAGTGCCAGCCTATTTGCAGGCCTATCGGGGCAGCCATGTGGTAATTACCACCATCATGTTCAACTTTATTGCCAGCAGCGTGCTGGTGTACTTGCTGGTCAACCATCTGCGCCCCAACGGCGTCATGTCAGTGGAAAGCGCCGAGTTTTCGGCATCTGCCAAGTTGCCCGGTGTGCACCATGCGCTGGCCTGGCTGGGGGTGGACTGGCCAGCATCGCCCTTGAACCTGAGCGTGCTGCTGGCGGTTTTGGCAGCGGTTTTGATCTACTTTTTTCTGTGGCATACCCGCGCCGGGTACCGGCTGCGGGCGGTGGGCTCAAACCCCGGTGCGGCTGAGTATGCAGGCATCAACGCCCGCCACCAGGTGCTGATGGCCATGTCGATCTCTGGTGCATTGGCCGGCTTGGTGGGCATGAATGAGATTGCCGGGGTGAGCGGCAAACTGCTGCTGGAGTTTGTCAGTGGTGCGGGGTTTACCGGTATTGCCGTGGCCTTGATGGGGCGCAACCATCCACTGGGTATTGTGCTGGCCAGCCTTCTTTTTGGGGCGCTGTTTCAGGGTGGCGCTGAGGTCGCCTTTGAGGTACGCGGTTTCAGCCGTGACATGGTGGTGATGTTGCAGGGCTTTATTGTGCTGTTCTCAGGGGCCATGACTTACGTGATTGCACCGCAGCTGGCGCGTGTGCTGGGCTGGATCGGGCGCTTGTTTTCTGGCACACAAAAGTCGGGGGCTGCCCATGGATGATGCTTTTTTTGGGGCCATGCTGGCCTCAACCCTGCGGGTGTCGACCCCTCTCATTTTTTGTGCGCTGGCCGGGCTGTTGTCGGAACGCTCCGGGGTGGTTGACATTGCCCTGGAAGGCAAGATGTTGCTGGCCGCCTTTGCCGCCGGTGCTTGCGGTGCAGCCTTTGGCTCCACCACGCTGGCATTGTTGGCGGCCATGGCGGTGGCCATCAGCATGTCGTGGATGCACGGCCTGGCGTGTGTGAGCCACAAGGGGGACCAGGTGGTGTCGGGTGTGGCCATCAACATCATTGCGGCAGGGCTGACAGCGGTGCTGGGTGCGGCCTGGTTTGCGCAGGGCGGGCAGACACCACCGGTCAGCAACGAGGTGCGTATTCAGACCCTTTGGCCAGCGCTGGCTGAGGCCGCACGTGGCTTGCCGCTGGTCGGCCATGTCTTGGGCGACGGCCTGTTGGGGCACAACGCACTGGTTTACCTGGCGCTGCTGTTGGTGCCAGCGGTGTGGTGGCTGGTGTTTCGGACCCGGTTTGGTCTTCGCCTGCGCGCTGTGGGCGAAAACCCGCAGATGGTGGACGCTTCCGGTGTGTCGGTGCAAGGCCTGCGCTATGCCGCACTCACACTCAACGGCATGTTGTGTGGATTGGCGGGCAGCTATCTGGTGTTGGCACAAAGCGCCAGTTTTTCCCAGAACATGACCGCCGGGCGCGGGTTTATGGCGCTGGCGGCCCTGATTTTTGGACGCTGGCACCCGGTGAATGCGCTTTGGGCCTGCTTGTTGTTTGGTTTTCTGGATGCCACGGCCATTCGCTTGCAAGGAGTTCAGCTGCCGGTGCTGGGCGAGGTGCCGGTGCAAATCATTCAGGCCTTGCCCTATGTGCTGACGGTGGTGCTGTTGGCCGGTCTGATCGGGCCGGCCACCGCGCCAAAGGCACTGGGTGTGCCCTACAGCAAAGAGCGTTAGCTTGTTCGGGTTTTCATAGGGCGGATGCAACGCCGCTTCAGGCCCGCAGCGCCTCCAGCGAGCGGGCCAATTTGGCCTCAATGGGCAAGGGTTCAGCACCAAAACGTGCGGCCAGCAGTTCAGCACACAACACTGAAAAACTCATGCCCCTGGAGCCCAGTCCGGCGCACAGCCATAGGCTGGGCTGCGCGGTGTGCTCCAGCGGCCCCACTGCGGGCAACCGATCTGCGGTGACGCACCGTGTGCCCTTCCAGATGTTGAGTGTTGAGCCTGAAAACACGGGTGCCAATTGGGCCGCCAGCGTTGGCAGCAACAGGCTGAGGTGCTCGTGGTTTCGGGTCTGGTTGTCCTGGTCACTTCGTTCGGTTTGGGCTTCTGGCTGGTAAGTGGACCCAGTGAACCATGCCAGCCCGTCAGCTACAGGTACCTTCGAGACCATGCTGCCTGATCCGTTTACCGGATAGGCTGGAAAACCTTCCTCGTCGGCGTTTTGGTGCATCGCCCAATTCAGCATGCCCCGCATGCCTTGTGTTTTTGGTAAATCAGGCTGTGGTGCTCTTTCTGTATGGCTTAGTAGCTGCGTTTTTTGTAGCAGTGGAAAAGCTCCGCAGGCGTTGGCGAACACCACGCGCTCGGCGCTGCAAAGCACCCTGCCAGCGGCATCC
>JBIJDQ010000360.1:0-3462 GCA_044344025.1 Rhodoferax sp. | reverse complement strand
GCATCATGGAACGAGGTGCTTTGGTAGTTCAGCATGATGTCGTCCGAGCCCGGCACGCCCATGATGAAGTTGCAACCCGCCGCGCCCAGCAGCACCATCAGCGCGTCCATGTCGTCGGAGTCTGCCTCGGCGTGGTTGGTGTAACACACGTCGCAGCCCATGGGCACACCCAGCAGCTTGCCGCAGAAGTGGTCTTCAAGCCCGGCGCGAATGATTTGTTTGCCGTTGAAAAGGTATTCAGGGCCGATGAAGCCCACCACGGTATTGACCAGAAGGGGTTTGAAGTGGCGCGCTACGGCGTAGGCACGGGCTTCAATGGTCTGCTGGTCGCAGCCATGGTGGGCCCCGGCACTTAAGGCGCTGCCCTGGCCGGTCTCGAAATACATCACGTTGCCCGAGCGCTGGCCGTCTGCATCCATCAAGCTGGCGCGTTGCAGTGACAAGGCTGCCTCACGCGCCTCTTTCAGCAGCGCCAGGTTCAGGCCAAAACCGCTGTTGGTGGCTTGTGTGCCACCAATCGACTGAAACACCAAGTCCACCGGCGCGCCGCGCGCCATGGCTTGCAGCGTGTTGGTCACATGGGTCAACACGCAGGATTGGGTCGGAATGCCGTAGTGGCTGATGACATCGTCCAGCAGGTGCAGCAGGCGCACCACCTGGGGCACGTTGTCACTGGCCGGGTTGATGCCAATCACCGCGTCACCGCTGCCCAGCAGCAAACCGTCAAGCAGGCTGGCGGCAATGCCTTGCATGTCGTCGGTGGGATGGTTGGGTTGCAGGCGTGTGGCCATGCGGCCAGGCAAACCAATGGTGCTGCGAAAGCGTGTCACCACCTGGCATTTGCGGGCAACCAACACCAGGTCTTGCAGGCGGCACAGCTTGCTGACTGCGGCCACCATTTCAGGCATCAGACCCGGTGCCAGCGCGGCCAGCGTTTGGGGTGTGGCGTTGTCGCCGAGCAGCCAGTTGCGAAAGTCACCCACGGTGAGGTGGCTCACCGGTGCAAAGGCGGCTGCGTCATGCGTGTCGAGGATCAACCGGGTGACTTCGTCGGTCTCGTAGGGCACCACGGCTTCGCTGAGGAAAGTTTTCAGTGGCACGTCGGCCAGTGCCATTTGGGCGGCCACACGCTCTTGTGCATCACCTGCCGAGACACCTGCCAGTTGGTCGCCTGAACGCAAAGGGCTGGCTTTCGCCAGCAGCGTGCGAAGGCTATCGAATGTATAGCTGTTGGCGCTTAGGGTGTGGGCGTAAGGCATGGTTTATATTGTGAGGGTGGCACACTTTCAGTGCAATCAACACCAGTTGGCCACCCAGGTGGCAAAGTCATCCAGCGCTTGAAAGTCCTTGCTCTCATTGTCTTGCGTCGTCAGCCACGACAGACACACTTCAAACCGCTTCTTGTCAGACAGGCGTTGAACTTGGGCAACAAGGTCACTGTTGCAAAAAACATATTCAAACCTACTCATCTCAGAGTAGGCGGGTTTATGGGTTTTGGTTTTCTATTATTCGCTCTTCGAGTGGTCGATGGGTTCAAGCGAGCTACTTTACGGCTCTCCCCACTGTGAGGCTTTTTACTGCCTCTCGGAGTGTGCGTGGCCACACTCACGACATCTGAAGTCTTGCCGGCAACAGTCACAACTCCAGCTGCTTTCGCAGCCTCGGAAGCTTCCAATCGGCGTTTGAATCTCTCTTGCAAAATCGTCTTAACCTGTGAAGGTGACATCCAGCACTGAATCTCGGAATCCGAGGCCCTGGCAAGTAGATTAAGTGCTGCAACCTGGTCTGCAGCTCCCGAGTGCTTGCAGTGCAAGCACAGGAACCTGTCTCCGGTGCGGTTTTCCTTGTCCACGAAACCACATATCGGACACAGCTGGGAGCTGTAGGCGGGATTGACCGCAATAAGGCGAGAACCTCTCACCTGTGCTTTGAAATCGAGTCGCTCCTGATATTGACCCCGCGCCCATGCGGACAGCGAGCGATTAGAAGCGGCTCCATATTGAAATTTGAATTTGGCGTGACTCAAGTCTTCATGAACCACAGCAGCCGGACGAGGTGCCAGCAGAGCGTTAACTGCCTTGTTGATATGCACCTGAATGCTGGCCTGCGTTTTAACCAACAACTGTTCCTGCTTTACGGTGCCTAAGTTGTTGGCTTCCACGCGACGTGCTTTTCCTTCATCACCGCGCTCACGTGCTTTCTCGGCAATCGAATAAAGCCGGTTGCGGCGCTGTCCTTTGGTGTTGCGGGCTTTTGCAGCGCAACTCATTAGCTTGCCAAAGCCTGCGCCATACACAGTTCCATCGTTTGAAACGCAGACTTCTGTAAAACCCGCATCCACAGCAACAACTGCTGTGTGATTGGTTTTGAATGGCTTGCCTTTCAATGCGGCTTTTTTGGGCGCAAAAATAGGTGAAGGCAGCTTGTGCATGGTATGGATCTCGACATGGTTGCCGTCCAGCGTCAAGCAGATGTTGCCATCGATGCCATCGCCCGCACCGTTCAAAGGAATGGCGATGCGCTTGCGCGGCGTCAGGCTTGCAATACGAACATACCAAGTGCTTTTTTCCATAAAAACGTCATAGCAGTTCGCATCAAACACTGCCGAGCGCTCAGCCTTGACGACGGGCAAGCGATTGTCGCGCAGCATCGCACGAATACGCCTGCGCAACCAGCGCAGCAGATTCGTGCGCTTTTTAACATCTGGTACGAGTTCTTCGAATTTCTTGGTGACGGATGCAGGTTCGTTTTGATTCAGCATGTCGCTTATCATGCCGTAGCTTTTCAAGGCGTAATACAGCAGATGGCGCTCATCATCTTCGAGTTCGCGGCGTTTTCCGATGGCCTCTTTGATCGTGACCAACTGAGCTTGCCAATGGCGATCGAGCAGTGCAGCAGCTTCGGTCAGTGCTAACTTCCAGCCGCGCGCCTGAAGCCCGCTTGGGCTGACGTATTTGGCTTTTACGTACTCGTCGCGTAACTTGCGAAGGCCGGGGCCGTCGAGTAGCGCCAGTTTGTCCAACCCCTTCAATTCATTCACCCAAAAGCCACGCTCGTCGTTGAACGCACGAATCAACGCAGCCAGCTCTTTGAGCTTGCCAGGATTGAGTTCAACGGTGGAATGGCAGGGCTCTATGCCGTTTTGTGTGGAACTTGACATCAAAGGCAGCGGTGGATAAGCACGTTGAATTTGGGTGTAGCGGGCTGCAGCGGATTGCTTGGCAGGTGCTTTAGTTTGGACATGCGCAAGTATGCAATGGCAATAAAGTTGGTCGCTGTCCTGAACCCCCGAGCGGCTCGCTTGGCCTGTTGCAGCAAGCCGTTCATGCCCTCCACGTAAGCATTGCTGCGGTTATCGAGCATGCCGCGCACCACACCGTCGACCTGCCCCTTCAAGGTCTTGGCCAGCTTCTTGAACGGCTCCAGGCGACAACGGGTGGCCCAACTCAACCAGCTTGACAG
>JBIJDQ010000361.1:0-3462 GCA_044344025.1 Rhodoferax sp. | reverse complement strand
CGCTTGAAGTGGTGCTGACGAGCCTGCCCAGGGTGACACCCGGCATTGTGATCGTGCAGCACATGCCAGAGAAATTTACCGCCGCCTTTGCCGAGCGGCTCAACAACCTGTGCCAGATTGAGGTGCGTGAGGCGCAAAACAACGACCGTGTGGTCAACAGCCGGGCCCTGATTGCGCCGGGCGGCAAACACATGCTGCTGCGCCGCACCGGTGCACAATACTATGTGGAGGTGATGGACGGCCCGCTGGTCAACCGGCACCGGCCCTCGGTGGATGTGTTGTTCAGGTCGGTGGCCAAATGTGCCGGCGCCAACGCCCTGGGGGTGATCATGACCGGCATGGGTGACGACGGGGCCGCTGGCCTGTTGGAGATGCGCAAGGCCGGTGCACGCACCGTGGCGCAAGACGAGGCAAGTTGTGTGGTCTACGGCATGCCCAAAGAGGCGGTGAAACGCGGTGGGGTTGAGAAAACCGTGCCCTTAACGGCCATAGGTCGCGAGATCATGCAGCAGTTGTCAGGCGTCATGGTCAGGTAAATCACAATTTTTTCTGGAGAAGTGACATGGGTATTGAATGGAAAGAGGCCTACAAAATTGGCCATGCAGAACTGGACCAACAGCATCAACATTTGTTTGAACTGGCCAGTGCCTTGACCGCTGCCAGTGACCCACCTAATGTGCGCAAGCTCCTGATGCAGCTTTACAAACACTCGCGTGAGCACTTTGAACTTGAAGAAGCCCTGATGCGCAAGGTCAAGTTCCCCGACACAATCCCACACACCGAATCCCACAATAATCTGCTGCTCGTGCTCAATGTCGTCAGCAAGGACGTGGGCCAGGGCAAAGTCGACGGGTTGGCCATTGAGCAACTCATGACCGGCTGGCTGAACCACATTTTGCGGGACGACGCAAAAATTGCCACTTTTATTGCCGCCCAAGTGTAACCATGCAAGCGTTGGTCACGCCATTTCGGCAAGCGCTGGAGTCACTTGACCGTGTGGGCGCCGAGCTGGTTTTTAAATCGGCGCTGGCCAATTTGCCGCCGGTTCAGGCGGTAGAGCAATTGATCGTGCCAGCGCTTGAGCAAATTGGCCTGGCTTGGGACAAAGGTGACTTGGCGCTGTCACAGGTGTATTTAAGCGGGCGTTTTTGTGAGGAACTGGTGGAAAAAGTGCTGCCCGCCAGCGACCCGGACCGCAAGCACCAGCCGCACTCGGCCATCGTGGTGCTGAGCGACCACCACATGCTAGGCCAGCGCATTGTGTACGCGGTCATGCGGGCCAGCGGGTTTGAGCTGTTCAACTATGGCCGCATGGACTCGGCAGAGCTGGTGGAGCGGGCCATCAGCGACAAAATTGAGGTGTTGATGATTTCGGTGTTGATGTTGCCGTCGGCACTGAAAGTGCGCGAGGTGTGTGCCAGCCTGAAGGCCAGAAACCCGGGCATTCGGGTGCTGGTGGGCGGGGCACCTTTTTTGTTTGACCCCAATTTGTGGCGCGAAGTGGGGGCCGATGCCATGGGCCGCACCGCCGCAGATGCGGTGTCGATTGTGTCGGGCTGGATGGCGCCAACACCATGAGCACCCACGCCATGACCTCCATGCAGCGCACCCTGACAGCCCTGAGCCACCAGGAGCCTGACCGGGTGCCGCTTTTTTTGCTGCCCACCCTGCACGGCGCCAAAGAGCTTGGCTTGTCGATTGAAGACTATTTCTCACGGGCTGAGCATGTGGTTGAAGGCCAGTTGCGCATGCAAAAAAAATACCGCAGCGACTGTCTGTATGCTTTTTTTCATGCCTCTCTTGAGGCCGATGCCTGGGGCAGCGAGACCGTTTTTCTCACCGACGGGCCGCCCCTGTGCGGCGCCCCCAGCATTGTGCGCAGCGAACAAATTGACACCCTGCAGCCACCAGATGTGGCGCAGGCGCCCGGCTTGCAGCGGGTACTGAAAACCATTCGGGGGCTCAAAGCGGCGGTAGCGGACACCGTGCCAATCATCGGCGTGGTGATGTCGCCGTTTTCCTTGCCCGTGATGCAAATGGGGTTTGACCATTACATTGAACTGATCTTTGAGCAGCCCGAGCGGTTTGAACGCTTGATGCAGGCCAACGAGGCGTTTGCCATTGCGTGGGCCAATGCCCAGCTGGAAGCGGGTGCCACCGCCATTTGTTATTTTGACCCGGTGGCTTCCACCGACATCGTGCCGCGCGCCACCTACCTCAAGACCGGTTACCCCGTGGCCAAACGGGTGATCTCGCACATCAAGGGGCCCACGGCGACCCACCTGGCCTCTGCGCGTTGTTTGCCAATTTTGTCGGACCTGGCCGACACGGGCACCGCCATTGTGGGGGTCAGTGCCCTTGAAAAACTCGATGCGCTGAAACACGCCGCCGCCGGACGTGTCAGCCTGTTGGGCAACCTTAATGGCATTGCCATGCGGAACTGGACCGCCGCGCAGACCGAGCTCGAAGTCAAACGCGCCATTGCCCAAGCAGGGCGGGGCGGTGGCTTTTTGCTGGGCGACAACCATGGTGAGATACCCTGGCAAGTGCCTGAAGAAGTGCTGCTGGCCCTGGGTGATGCGGTTGAGCGCTGGGGACGTTACCCGCTTGACTGGGTCACTGACGGGCAGACTTAGCCCGTTGAACAATGGTGCCCCATGCATAACACACTGTGTTTTCTGGTCTGCCAGAATTTTCTGCAAGAGGTGAACGCGGCCATTCTGGCTGAGGGCTGGACAGATGTGCAGGCGCTGGCCTTTGAGTCGCGCTGCGGTCGCCCCCCTGTCAGCCAAGAAGAACTCCAGCGGCTGCTGCCACCGGGTTGCAGTGAAGCGGTCGTTTTGGGGAGTGCCTGCATCAAGGGCATGGCCTGTGGCGAGCAGGACGGCAGCCACTTGCGCACCGTGGTTCTGGAGCAGTGTTTTCACTTGGTGGTTGACCCCAGCCTGTCAAACAGTGTGGCCTCACGGGGTGGCTACCAGGTCACGCCAGCCTGGCTGGCCGATTGGCCGGCGCGCCTGCGCAGCTTGGGTCTCACAACCGAGTCATCGGGAGATTTTTTTCGCGACACCGCACGCGAATTGGTCCTTTACGACACCGGCAGCCGCCCCGAACCCATGACGCACCTGAAGGCCATGTCGGATGCCGTTGGGCTGCCCGCCAGGCGCATTGCGGTGGGCCAGTCACACACACGCTTGTTGCTGGCGGCACTGGTGCATGACTGGCGCAGTGCCCAAGACAAACGCCATGCCGAGGTGCTTGAGCGAGAGCGCGCACGGGAGCTGGCCGCCCATGTGCTGGCCATGGACTTGCTGGCGCAGCTGGCCAAACACGAGCATGAAGAAGACGTGTTGCGGGCTATTGAAGACCTGTTCAGCATTTTGTTTGCCCCAAAAACATGTCGTTTTCTGGCGGCTCAAGACGGGCAAGCACCCAGGGCACCCGACCTGGCACCTGACTGGG
>JBIJDQ010000359.1:0-3465 GCA_044344025.1 Rhodoferax sp. | reverse complement strand
ACTGGAGACCATGATGACCTCGCGGCCCTCTTGAATCAGCAGCGCCATCTGACGGCACCACTCGCCGATGGCAGCTTCGTCAAGCCCGCGGCCCTCGTTGGTAACGAGACTGGAGCCCACCTTGACGACCACGCGTTTGGCATGGCGCAGCACCGACAAGCTAGTCTTTTGGGTCATATTCAGCGTTTGCCCTTGATGGATGGACCTGCCTTGCTACACAATCAGGAGCAATTCAAGCCTCGTCGATATTTTCACCGGTTGAAAGGAAGCGTGGATCAACTTCCACATGCGGAATTTCTGCGACCTGCTGGGCCTTGACGTGTTTATAAATTTCCTTCACCAGCGGCTCGCAGCCCTCCCGGGTGAGCGCAGAAATTTCAAATACCGGGCCTTTGAACTTGAACCGTTTTACAAAGTCCTTGATCAGGGCTGCACGCTCGTCGCCCGGCACCATGTCCAGTTTGTTGAGCACCAGCCAGCGTGGCTTCTTGAACAAACCATCGTCGTATTTCTTCAACTCATTCACGATCGCCTTGGCCTGCGCAACCGTGTCCACACCCTCGTCAAACGGTGCTACATCAACAATGTGCAGCAATAAACGGGTTCTTTGCAAGTGGCGCAAAAACAGGTGCCCCAAACCGGCGCCTTCAGATGCACCTTCAATCAGGCCGGGCAAATCTGCGACCACAAAACTCTGCTCGGGCCCGACGCGCACCACACCCAAATTGGGATGCAAGGTTGTAAACGGGTAATCGGCGATACGGGGCCGTGCATTGGAAATAGCGGTGATAAAGGTGGACTTGCCGGCATTGGGCATGCCCAGCAAACCCACGTCTGCCAGAACCTTGAGTTCCAGCTTCAGGCTCTTTTTCTCACCGGGCCAACCAGGCGTTTTTTGGCGCGGTGCACGGTTGATCGCACTTTTGAAGCGCAGGTTGCCAAAGCCTCCATCACCCCCTTTGGCAATGGTGATGACCTCACCGGGCTGGAGCAACTCGTACAGCACCTCGCCAGTCTCGGCATCGGTAATGATGGTGCCAACGGGCATTTTGAGGGTAATGTCATCGCCTGCTGCGCCAAACATGTCGGAGCCCATGCCATGCTCGCCCCGCTTGGCATCGTGGCGTCGGGAAAACCGGAAATCGACCAGGGTATTCAAGTTGGAGTCGGCCACCGCGAAGACGTGACCGCCGCGGCCACCATCGCCACCATTGGGGCCACCGAACTCTTTGTATTTTTCGTGGCGAAATGAAACGCAGCCTGCGCCACCGTCCCCCGCCGAGATATCAATGTAGGCTTCGTCAACAAACTTCATGGTGGTCATTATCCCAAATGACAACCCGCTTGCGGGTTGCGTTGGAGGCTAACTTCGCACGGCGAAGTTAAAAGGAGTGTTCTGAAAACAAAAACCGCGCTTTAGGCGCAGGGTTTTATTGGGGAGTTACTGCAACTTAAGCCGCAGTAACACTCACCGTGTGCTTGTTCAACGCACCTTTGATGGCAAACGATACATGACCGTCTGCCAGGGCGAACAAGGTGTGGTCCTTGCCAATGCCGACATTGGCACCAGGGTGGAACTTGGTTCCGCGTTGGCGAACAATGATCGCGCCTGCGCTGATCAATTCACCGCCGAAACGCTTCACACCCAGCATTTTGGGCTTCGAATCGCGCCCGTTTCGCGTAGAGCCGCCGCCTTTTTTCTGTGCCATGACCTTATCCTGCTATCGCACCAATGAGCAGTTCGGTGAACTGCTGACGATGTCCTTGACGTTTTTGGTAGTGCTTACGGCGACGCATTTTGAAAATGCGAACCTTGTCGTGCTTACCGTGTGACAAGACTGTCACCGTAACTGTTGCGCCGGACACCAAGGGTGTGCCAACCTTCAATTCAGCGCCGTTACCGACTGCCAAAACCTGGTCGATCACAATCTCTTGGCCTACGTCCGCAGCAATCTGTTCTACTTTAATTTTTTCGCCAGCAGCAACGCGATATTGCTTGCCGCCGGTTTTTATGACCGCGTACATGTTGACCTCTTCGACTTAAAGATTCTGCAAATGAATTTTTACAGAGCCCGCGAGTATAACATCCATGGCGATAATTTTGTTGTTTTTGTAGGGAGCAGGTTTATCAAGCTGGAAGGGTTTCTATAATGAATGCAAATTTCCAACAGGCTTAAGCACCTTGCAAGCGACTCCCAAGGCCTCCATAAACGGGCTCACTATCGTTGAAGACGACATGCGTCAAGTTGACCAGGTCATCACGCAGCGGCTAAGCTCCGGCGTGCCCTTGGTCGGGAGCGTCTCCCACTACATCATCAATGCCGGCGGCAAACGTTTGCGCCCGGTGCTGCTGCTTTTATGTTGCGGCGCACTCCAGTACAAGGGCCCCCAGCGCTTCAACATGGCAGCGGTGGTGGAGTTTATTCATACTGCAACGCTGCTCCATGACGATGTGGTAGACGACTCGACACTGCGCCGTGGCAACCCCACAGCCAACGCCAGGTTTGGCAACCCTGCAAGTGTTCTGGTGGGCGACTTTTTGTATTCCCGCGCCTTTCAAATGATGGTGGATGCGCAAAACATGCGCATCATGGAAATCTTGGCCAATGCCACCAACGTCATTGCCGAAGGCGAGGTCATGCAGTTGATGAACATGCACAACGCCGATTTAGATGAGGCCGGATACCTGCAAGTGATTCGTTCAAAAACCGCCAAACTTTTTGAGGCCAGTGCACTGGTGGGAGCGGTACTTTCCGGAGTAGACAAAGACCAGGAAGAGGCCTGCGCTGCTTATGGCCAGGCGTTGGGAACTGCTTTCCAGGTCATAGATGATGTGCTGGACTATGCGGGTGACGCTGCACTCATGGGTAAAAGCGTGGGCGACGATCTGCGCGAGGGCAAAACCACCCTCCCGCTGATTGCCGCCATGCAGCGTGGCTCGGCACAGGAGAGGGCGACGATTCGCACGGCGATTGAAACAGGTGATCTGTCCGCGCTCGATCACATCGTTGCCATCGTCAAATCGACCGGTGCGCTGGACATTGCCCGCGATGCGGCTCACCAGGAAGCATTACGTGCGGTTGCCGCGGCAAAGCGCCTGCCGCAGGGCCCGTACACCGACTGTTTGATAGAGTTAGCTTCTCAGTTGTTAACCCGCGACCACTAAGCCCTTTTGGTCGCCGCATGTACCTGAATTGCACAGCAAGATGCAGCCTGGTCGGGCAAAAACAAGGTTCAAAAACTGCGTTGCATCGGATATCCTTGGGGGATGTCCTCCATTGACCCACTTAATCGAGAGTCTTCCAACGCGGCACTGCCAGGCCTGGGGCGGGCGCTGGTCGCAGCAGGCAAGCTAGAGCAAAAATCTGCTGAAGACCTCTACCGCAAAGCACTTGCGAAAAAGAACAGCTTCATCGCAGAAATGGTGGGTTCAGGCGCCGTATCGGCAGCAGACCTGGCCCATAC
>JBIJDQ010000357.1:0-3479 GCA_044344025.1 Rhodoferax sp. | reverse complement strand
CCTTGCACACAGAAATCCTGACACTCCCTTCACCCACATTACTGTTGCGCACATGCAGTGATTTTTTTGGCCTTTACCTTTTAACCGGCAATGCCAAATGAACCTCGCTGCATGTACAACACCAACCATACTGAAAAGTCTTCTTTCCTTCAATCAGGCCAACGAGCGGCAGGACGGTTAGCACCTGCTGGACTTCGAAATCTCATTGTTGTCTTGTCGTGCAGCCTTTGGGTCAGCGCGCCACTGTGGGCTGCAGATGAAATTGGCAAGGACCACGCAATTAGTTCCGCAATAAAAGCACCGAGTGAATCTAGCAGTGTTGGCACCCCACCGATGCATGCTTCTGGAGTCCATGCACCTTCTCAAGCCGTAAACCCTCCTGAAACAAATGAAGTAACGCGGATGGCTGGTTCAGAATTGCAGAATATGGGTGTCATCAAAGCGCCGCTGGAAGCCATAAAGTACGTCGCCTCAACGGCCGTGGCATCGGCCAATTCAGCTGCGTCGGTGGTGACCTCGGCTGCCACGGTTGCGTCCAACAAGGTTCTTGACTTCGCTGACATTATTCAGCATGGCATTGCGTCATGGTATGGGGCGAATTTCCAGAACAAGCGAACAGCCAGTGGCGAACGATTCAACATGAATGAGCTGACCGCTGCACATCGCACATTGCCGTTTGGCACAAAGGTATGCGCTCATTCACCCTCAACCGGGAAATCTGTCATCGTCCGCATCAACGACCGCGGTCCGTTTTCCAATGACCGAATGATTGATTTCAGCAAGGCTGCAGCCCAAGCGCTTGGCATCCTTAACTCTGGGCGTGATGTCGTTGCGCTTCTGGACCCATCAGACAAGCTGTGCTCAACGAGGTAAGTTGGCCAGGGTGTTCTGCAAATCTGGGCTCAATGCAGCGCACGCAGTGATGAGGCCAAAAAACATACAGCTGTGATGGTGCCCATGATGAATTGACAGCCCCTTGCCCCGCATTCCGCTGTGTGCCGACCAATCCTTCGTTGCGGGGACCGGAGAGTTCCAACCCTCAGTTGCTGGCGAGGCTTGACACAGTTCAAGCCTTCATGTCCAGCAATGCACCGGCCATCGTGTCGCTGGCCTTGAAGACGGCAAGGTTAGCGAGAAACGAATTTTTTGCTTGGAGCTGGGTCACAACATCAGTCTCCAACGAGGCTCCCTCAGTGCTGGAAGTCGCCAACGTTGTGGTGACACCGCCGCCAGTCCGGACGGTTTGAACTACTTCCTGGCGTCGAAAGCCGCTGGTGTTCATGTTGGCAATATTGTGCGCAGGCGCGTTCAGAGCCGCCTGAGAGGCATTCATGCCGGACAAAGCAATGGAGGAAATGGAGGCCATGTGAAATCCCGTCTCGTGGATGACTGAACACGATTTGAGCACAAAGACGTGTTCCTCCTAACTTGGTGAGTTGGGCGCTGACGCAAGGAACTCTTAAATTGAAAGGTGAGACCCACGCTGAAGAGCGCGAGGTAACAGAAGTGTTTTTCAAAGAAGGAGGATTACTGCATAAGCACTCTGACGACACCCCACAGTGCTCCCGCACTCAGTCCGGCAAATGCCATAACTGACAGCCCAAAGGCTGGACCACGCTTCTTTGGGTCACCTTGGTAAGCAATGGCGTACCAGATGCGGGCGACAAGCCACACTGCGCCCATCATCGCTGCACCACGGTCACCGATGAAGCCGGCATACAGCCAGAGTGCGGGCAACACCAGAACCGCGTTTTCCAGCGTATTCATCTGAATACGATAGGCGCGCTCAAACAGTTCATGTCCAGTAACTGCGGGGGCTTTGATGCCGTACAGGCCTCTGGCACGGCCAACGTTGATGCTTGTGGCAAACATCAGAAGGCAAATCAGCAGAGTCACAAGGGCGGTCAAGGGAAGGTGGCTCAAGGTAGTCTCCTGGTCGGGGTAAGCATGCAACTGAACGAACAATCAGTCTGCCAGTGCAGCAGTGATGCTCTCGATACGGGCCAACACCTCAGGCGTCAATTTTTGAATTACTGCCACCGCGCCCAGATTGTCTTGCAATTGAGTGAGCTTTGAGGCCCCGGTGATAACGGTACTGACTCTCGGGTTGTGCGCCGCCCAGGCGATGGCCAACTGACTCAAGCTACAACCCAACTCGCAGGCGATGGCGTCCAACTGCGTCACTGCGGCATTCTTGGCTTGGTCAGTTAACCCTGCCGCCAAAAATCCCATGCCCTCAACCGTGCCACGGCTTCCCGGTGGCATCCCGTGCCGGTATTTTCCCGTGAGCAGGCCACTGGCCAGCGGGCTCCAGGTGGTCAAGCCCAGCCCGATAGCATCGTACAGAGCGGCATACTCTTGCTCGACCCGCTTGCGGTGAAACAGGTGGTACTGAGGCTGCTCCATGACTGGCTTGTGCAAGTGATGTTTGTCGGCGATATCCCAGGCCGCCTGAATCTCCTGGGCAGACCATTCACTGGTGCCCCAATACAGTGCTTTGCCGCTGCCAATCATGTCGCTCATGGCCCAGACGGTTTCCTCAATGGGTGTCTGGGGGTCAGGTCGGTGGCAGTAGACCAGGTCAATGAAATCAAGGCCCAAGCGTTTGAGTGAGCCATCAATCGCCTGCGTCAAATATTTGCGATTGAGTGTGTCTTTGCGGTTCGCTGTGGGGCCATCTGCCGGAATGCCCCAAAAGAACTTGGTAGATACGATGTAGCTGAGCCGTGACCACTTCAGGGCCTTGATGGCTTCACCCATGACGACTTCACTTTGGCCTTGCGCATAGGCCTCGGCGTTGTCAAAGAAGTTGACCCCCGCATCAAAAGCGGCAGCCATCATCTCGCGGGCTGCTGAGACATCCACCTGGTTGTGGTACGTCACCCATGAGCCCAGGGAGAGCTCGCTGACCTGAAGGCCACTGTGGCCAAGACGGCGGTATTGCATTGAGGAACCTTTGTGTGGCTTGTGATTGACTGAGGCTAACAGACCGGGGGATTTCCTTATTCAACGCAAACAATTCAGTTTTGGTGGGTGGTTTCTTCTGCGGCTTCAGGTCAAGCCAAAAATCGCACAAACCACAGGCAAGTGCATAGTGGTGATAGACTTTTCTCATGACCAAACACCCCAACGAGTTTGCCCAATATTGCTGTGAATTGCTGTCTACAGCGGGTCCATGTGTGGCCAAACGCATGTTCGGTGGCTATGGCATCAGTGTCGATGGGCTGACGATTGCGATTCTGGCGGATTTGGGCCAGGGTGAAAAGCTTTGGCTCAAGGCCAGCCCAGAGACGACAGCCCAGTTTGAGTTGGCGGGTTGTGAACGTTTTACCTATTTGGCCAAAGGGGTGCCCAAAAGCATGGGCTACTACAGCGCGCCGGACGAGGCAATGGAGTCGGCCAGTGAGATGGCACCCTGGGCACGTCTGGCACTGGAGGCCGCTTTGGCGGCTCGTCAACCGAAAAGCAAGCGGTCAAAG
>JBIJDQ010000356.1:0-3482 GCA_044344025.1 Rhodoferax sp. | reverse complement strand
GGATGTCGATACCCGTTGGGCAGACCTGTACGCACAGTGTGCAATCAATACAGTCGCCCAGGCCAAGGGCTGCGGGGGCGACGCCACGAGGACGTGAACCGCGACTCTCTCCCCGGCGTTCGTCGTATGCAATCACCATGGAATCCATGTCAATCAGCGCACTCTGAACGCGTGCGTAGGGACACATGTGCTTGCAGATCTGCTCCCGCAGAAAGCCGGCATTGCCATAGGTGGCGAGGCTATAGAAAAGTATCCAGAACCATTCCCACGGAGAGAACGTGAATTGCACCAGTTCAGTCAGCAAGCCCTGGATCGATGAAAAATATCCTACAAACGTCAGACCGGTAAACAATGAGATGCCCACCCATGCCAATTGTTTGCTTGTTTTGCGCACCACCTTGCGTACGCCCCACGGTGCCGCATCTAGCCTCATACGCGCCTGGCGGTCTCCTTCAATTCGACGCTCTACCCACAGGAATATTTCTGTATACACCGTTTGTGGACAGGCGTAGCCGCACCAGAGTCTTCCGGCGACGGCGGTGAAGAAAAACAGCGCCAGCGCTGCAACAATGAGCAAGACCGCCAGATAGATGAAATCCTGCGGGTGTAAAACCAGCCCAAAGATATAGAAGCGTCGTTCAGCCAGATCAAACAGCACGGCCTGCCTGTCATTCCATTGCACCCATGGAACGCCATAAAAAACCAGCTGTGTCACCCACACCATGACCCAACGCAGCTGTGCAAATCGCCCGCTCACGGAACGCGGGTATACCTTGCCCGCTTTCTCCTCCAGCAAAAGCTCGGGAAGAACGCTCACTTCCGGCGGAACTGGTTTGATGAGAATGACTTTGGGAGGTTTCAATTGCCTGCCCGATCCTGCTCAGCCTCGGGCTGGGTGCTTTGCAAATGGGTGTTGATACGCAATTCCTTATAAACATTCATTTGATATGAATGTATTCTATGCGATATCATTCATTTGAAATGAATCTTATGGAAACAACTGTGGCAACATGCGACTGACCCAATGGACTGACTACTCTTTACGCGTGCTGATGTACTGCGCAGCATGCGAGCACCGTGACCTCCCGGTGACGATTACCGAGATTGCAGATAGCCACTCCATTTCACGCAGCCATCTGACCAAGGTTGTTCAGCAGCTGGGTGCTCAAGGGCTGCTGGAAACTACCCGCGGACGTGGGGGTGGCTTGCGTCTGTGCAAGCCGGCTGCGACCATCAATATTGGCCAGGTGGTGCGTCAGACGGAAACCGACTTCGTGATGGTCGAATGTTTTGATGCAACAACCAACCAATGCAACTTGAGTCCCCAGTGCCGTCTTAAGGGGGTGTTGCAGCAGGCCACCAACAACTACCTTGCTGTACTTGATAGTGTGACCCTGGCAGATTTGATAGCACCTGAAGCGGCCGGCACGAAATCCATGCCGCTAGGGAAGCCGATTTCTCGCAATACAAAGGCTTAGTGGCTTGAGGCAAGTTGCTTAACGTGGCGGTTGACTACCCAACCATCAAACTGCTGCACCAATCAGCGGTTGCGTTGTCCAGTCTGGGATTCGTTTTGCGAGGCATTGCATCCCTGAAAGGAGCGCAGTGGACACAGGGCCGTGTAGCAAAAACTTTGCCACACGTCGTCGACACCGTCCTCCTTGCTTCCGCAATCACCTTGGCAGTATTGCTAAAAATCAACCCGGCACATGCACCGTGGCTAACGGCAAAGATTCTGGGACTGTTTCTTTATATCGGTCTGGGGATGGTGACATTGCGACCGGGCTTTGGGCGCTCCACGCGCACTTTTGCCTTTGGACTTGCGCTTTTTGTGATGGCTTGGATCGTGTCAGTTGCGGTCACGAAAGATCCCTGGGGCTTGTTCCTCTGGCATCTGACCTAGATCGACTCAAAAATTGATCTGGTTTAAGTCTTTTTTATCTTTTTAATGCTTTCATGACATGAATTGTTGGCGCCGTTTGATTCTTGACAGAGCGGGGGTTAACGGTAAAGAAAACATTGCGACCGAATACCCAATTTGCAACCGTTCAGGCTCTGCAAAAGTAATTTCAAGCAAGTCAACAATTATTTGAGCCAACGGTGATCTTCCACCAATTTGGGCTGATCGGCCTTTAGAGAATGTCCCGATCCTTTGGAGCCATATAGAGATGAACCTGCAAAACATGAAAATCGGCACGCGCCTCACGTTACTGATCTGCGTGATGCTCTCCTTGTTGATAGGTATCGGAGCGTTGGGTTTAGCGGGTTTGAAGAACGCTAGCGAGCAAATGGAGATGATGTATGTGGAAAACATGCAGCAGTTACATCGCCTTGATCAGATCAATTGGTTAATGACAAGCAATCGGTTGGCCATCAGCAACACCTTGCTCGACCCAGCTCCAGAAAAAGTCACCAAATACAGCGCAGAAGTTGAAGCCAATATTGCTGCCATAACTGGGCTTTGGAAAGAATTCACAGCCGCGAATTTGCCTGGAGAACAGGCAAAGTTGGCAAAACAATATGCAGAGACGCGCAAGCCATTTGTTGAGCAAGGCTTGCGTCCCGCTGTGGCTGCGTTGCGCAGTGGAGATTTCAAAGAAGGCAGACGAATCGTACTGGACCAGATTCATCCGCTGTACGACGCAACAAAGCCGCAGCTTGATGCTTTGGTGGCGGCAATCGATGCGGATGGCAAAGCCGACTACGAACTATCCTTTCAGCAATACGAGACTGCCCGTACACGCGCCATAACGATGATGGTATTTGGTGCACTTTTTGCTGTATTTTTTGGTACCTATCTGGTGCGTGGTATTACCCGCCCCCTTGCGCGGGCACTGTCCGCTGCCCAGGCAGTAGCCGGTGGTAAGTTTGACAGTGATGTGCAAACCGATAGTACGGACGAGACCGGTCAGTTGCTACGTGCTGTTGACCAAATGCAAAAAAATCTTGTCAGCTTTGAGGCCGCGCAAGTTGAGATGCAACGACAGCACGACTTGGGCATGATCGATTACCAGATGCCTGCCGAACAGATGCAGGGTAGCTACCGTGACCTGATGCAAGGTACCAATGACTTAGTGGCCTCCCACATTGCCGTCAAGATGAAGGTGGTCGATGTCGTGTCGGGCTACTCGGAAGGTAAGCTTGACGTTGCCATGGATCGCCTACCTGGCCAAAAGGCACGTATAAGCGAGGCCATCGACAAGGTGCAAGCGTCGCTCAAAGACGCTGCTGTTGCTGCCCGCACCAACCTTCGCATTCGCAATGCGCTGGACAAGTGTTCCACCAACGTGATGATTGCCAATGCTGACCTTGAAATCATCTACATGAACGAAACCGTCATCGCGATGATGCAGCGCAATGAGTCTGAACTGCGCAAGGTGCTTCCGCAGTTTGATGCGCGCAAACTGGTTGGACAAAACATAGACGTTTTCCACAAAAACCCGTCGCATCAGCGCGGCATGCTCGGCGCACTCAAGGGTACG